>NZ_JAZHPE010000040.1:0-109700 GCF_036553535.1 Subtercola sp. YIM 133946 | reverse complement strand
AGTAGCGGGGCGTAGCCGCGCGTATCGAAACCGACCCCGCTGGTTGAGTAGCGGGGCGTAGCCGCGCGTATCGAAACCGACCCCGCTGGTTTCGATACGCGGCTGCGCCGCTACTCAACCGGCGGTGGGGTGGGTTTCGATACGCGGCTGCGCCGGTACTCAACCGGCGGTGGGGTGGGTTTCGATACGCGGCTGCGCCGCTACTCAACCGGCGGCGGGGTGGGTTTGAATACGCGGCTGCGCCGCTCCTCAACCGGCGTGCACGTCGGCTTGAATCACCGGTAGCGTAGACGAATGGCTGAGAGCGCAGAAGTGACCGACGTTGCCGACACAGAGACCGCGAAGGAGCACACTCCCGAGCGCGAGATCCTCGGCTGGCTCGAGTTCGGTGAGGCGTCGCGCGTGCTGGCGACCAGCGTGCTCGAGAGCGGCTTCGTGCCCGACTTCGTGATCGCGATCGCGCGCGGTGGGCTGCTGCCGGCCGGCGCGCTCGCCTACGCCACCGGCACCAAGAGCTGCGGAAGCCTGAACGTGGAGTTCTACAGCGACATCGAGACGACGCTGCCCGAGCCGATCATCCTGCCCCCCATGCTCGACAACACGGCCCTCATCGGCAAGAACATCCTGCTCGTCGACGACGTCGCCGACTCGGGCCGCACGCTCGCGCTGGTCGTCGACCTGCTCACCAAGATCGGCGTCATCGTGAAGACGGCGACGCTGTACTCCAAACCGCGCTCGGTCATCGAACCCGACTTCTTCTGGCGCAAGACCGACCGGTGGATCGTCTTTCCGTGGTCGGCACTGCCGCCGGTCACCATCTGAGCCGCGGGGCCTGGCATGGGTATCCATCTGGTGGGCGGGGGCTGGCCGCTCGTCGACGACGGCGCGGTGTACCGCGAGTTCCTCTCCGAGGCGGCCGAGCGGGCGCTGCAAGATGCCCGGCTGACCGGCCCGCGCATCGCGCTCGTGCTCGTGCGTGACGGCGACGCCGCCGAGAAGTACGCCGAGGTGACGGCCGCATTCGACCTCCTCACTGAATTCGAGCCCGTCGCCGTGCTCTCGCCGGAGGGGTCGCCCATCGATCCGGCCGTGTTCGACGGGGTGCACGGCATCCTGGTCTGGGGCGGACTCACACCGGCCTACCGCGACAGCCTCGCCCCGGCCTTCGGCGCCATCAGGAACGCGGTCGCGGCAGGCATACCGTACCTCGGCTTCTCGGCCGGCGCGGCTCTCGCGGCCGAGAACGCGCTGCTGGGCGGCTGGAAGATCGGCGACGTCGAGGTGTCACCGCAGGAGGCGTCTGAAGACCTCGATGAGATCACCGTCGGTGAGGGCATCGCGCTGATCGACCTCGCGGTCGACGTGCACGCCGCGCAGTGGGGAACGCTGTCGCGGCTCGTGGCGGCCACCGAGGCGGGGCTCACCGACAGCGGCGTGGCCATCGACGAGCACACCGCCCTGATCGTCGGCGACGGCCCGCTGCGCGTGGTGGGCCGCGGCAGCGTGTGGACCGTCACGCTCGGCGACGATGGCGCCGTTCGGGTCGCCACCCTGGGCGAGGCAGACGACGAATGACCGGCGCGCACGGGCTGTCGTTCGGCCAGGCGGCGGTACGCGGCGGTGACGACGTCGGCGCAGAGATGACGCGGAGGGGCGGCGATGACGTGGGAGGTGCTCCCAGGACGCTGGCTGCGGTGATGCTGGCTGCGATGATGCTGGCTGCGATGACGCTGGCTGCGAGGGCGGGGCTGCGATGACATCGGCCAAGTCGTTGGCCGAGCTGGCCGCCGACGGGCAGATCGACCCGGGCTGGGCCGAGGCCCTGCAGCCTGTGGCGGGCGACATCGCGCGCATGGGCGAGTTCCTGCGCGGCGAGGTGGCCGCCGGGCGCGGCTACCTGCCGGCGGGACCGAACGTGCTGCGTGCCTTCCGCTACCCGCTGGCCGACGTTCGCGTGCTCATCGTGGGGCAAGACCCCTACCCGACCCCCGGGCATCCGATCGGCCTGTCGTTCGCCGTCGAACGGCACGTGCGGCCGGTGCCGCGCAGCCTGCAGAACATCTACCGCGAACTGCACACCGACCTCGGGGTGACCGCGCCGCCGCACGGCGACCTCACGGCCTGGTCGCAGCACGGCGTCATTCTGCTGAACAGAGTGCTGACGGTTCGACCGGGTGAGGCCGGCTCGCACCGCGGCAAGGGCTGGGAGCCGGTCACCGAGCTGGCCATCAAGACGCTCGCGGCACGGGGCACCCCGCTGGTGGCGATTCTCTGGGGCCGGGATGCGGCGAACCTCAAGCCGTGGCTCGCCGGCGTGCCCGTGATCGAGTCGGCGCACCCCAGCCCGCTCTCGGCGAGCCGCGGATTCTTCGGCTCGAAACCGTTCAGTCGCGCCAACGACGCGCTGCTCGCGCAGGGCAGCGCTGCCATCGACTGGGCGCTCCCCGACGCCGCCGTCGAACCCCTGCCGCCCGCCGTCGGCAGCGGTTAGGATCGGCACATGCTCGAAGAGGAATACCAGCCGCGGCGAACGCTGCCCCCCGGCCTGCGCCCGGCGTCACCGCCGATCGAGACCTTCGAGTACCGTATTCGCGACGCCACCCTCGAAGACATGCCGCACGTGCGCGAGCTGTACAACCACTACGTGGCGAACACGGTCGTGACGCTCGACGAAGACGCCATGACGCTGAAGGAGTGGCGCGACAAGTTCGCCTGGGTGTCGAAACTGAACATGCCGTTTCTGATCGCCGTGTCGCCCACCGACCAGCTCATGGGCTTCGCGTACGTGTCGCCGTGGAAGCAGAAGGCCGCCTACCGCCGCACCGTCGAAGACTCGATCTACCTCGGCCCGGCGGCCACGGGCAAAGGGCTCGGCAAGGCGCTGATGAAAGAGCTGCTCGCCCGCAGCAAGGCCGCGGGCATCAAGGAGGTTCTCGCCGTGATCGTCGACAAGGGCGCCGAGGGCTCGATCCGCCTGCATGAGGGCTTCGGGTTCAAAGAGGTCGGGCGGCTCGGCAAGGTCGGGTTCAAGTTCAACCGCTGGCTCGGTACGGTGCTGCTGCAGAAGCACCTCAAGTAGGCCGGGTGGCCGGTGCCGGTGCCGATGGCGCTGCCGGGCATCCGTCTCGCCGGCGGCCCCTGACCTCGACGCTCTCTCGATGCCCCCTCGACGCCCCTCGCTACTCGCCGACGGCCCCGTCGAGCAGTTCGCGAAGCACATCGATGTGGCCGAGGTGGCGCGCGGTCTCTTCGATGAGGTGCTGCATGATCCAGCGCAGGGTGAAGCGGTTGTCGCGGCCGACGCAGACGTCGTCGAGGGTGTGGCTCGCGATGATCTCGTTCGACTCGGCGCACGCCGAGAGGTAGTCGGCGATGATGTCGTCGAGCGCATCGTCGGCGCTCACGCGGAACTCGCCGTCGGGGTCGTCGTCGCTCCACCGGTAGGCGATGTTCTGCTCGCCGGCCATCACCTCGCGGAACCAGCTGCGTTCGACGTCGGCGAGGTGCCTGATCACGCCCGAGACGGTGGTGATTGAGGGCAGCAGGCGCCGCGCGGCGTCGTGGTCGCTCAGGCCACTGGCCTTGTAGACGATCGACTGCCGCTGCAGCGCCAGAAACGACTCGAGGCTCTCGCGTTCGCCGGCCCGGCCGGGCGGGTCGATGCGGGTGTCGGCCGGCAGGGTCCCGGTGCTGACGAGCGTGTTCATGCATCCAGCGTACGCTCGGGGCATGACCCAGTTGCATGAGCTGGCCGCCCTCGAGCAGTGGCGGCTGCTGCAGAAGAACGAGGTCGGCGTTCTCGAACTGACCGATCACTACCTCGGCCGCATCGAGCGGCTGAACCCGGTGCTCGGCGCCTTTCACGAGGTCACCGCAGAACGGGCCCGGCAGCGGGCGCGGTTCGTCGCCGAGAGCGTGCCGCGCACCACGACGCTGTGGGGTCTACCGTTCGCCGACAAAGACCTGGTGCGGCGGGCGGGCGTGCGCACCACCTTCGGATCTCGCCTGTTCGAGAACTTCGTGCCCGAGAAGTCCGACGAGATCGCCGAGGTGCTCGACGAGGCCGGGGGAGTGAGCCTCGGCAAGACGGCCACGCCCGAGTTCGGGCTGCCGAGCCACACCGAGAACCTGGTCGCACCGCCGGCCCGCAACCCGTACGACACCGCTCTCGGCCCCGGCGGCTCGAGCGGCGGTGCCGCGGTCGCCGTGGCTGCGGGCCTGCTGCCGTTCGCCCCGGGCTCCGACGGCGGCGGGTCGATTCGCATTCCGGCTGCGGCGACCGGGCTCGTCGGCCTCAAGCCCACGCGCGGACTCGTGCCGTCGGCCTCGGGCATCGGCACGCTGGCCGGCCTGGCCGTGGGCGGCCCGCTGGCGCGCACGGTGACGGATGCCGCACTTCTGCTCGACGGCATGGTCGCCCCCTCCGGCGGCTCGCCCCGGCACCACTTCACGCTGCGCGCCCCCGAGAATCTCGACGGCCCGTACCTCGGCGCCGCCATCCGCGGCGAAGGACGATTCCAGCTCGGCGTGCTGCTCGACTCGCCTTGGCAGCTCGACTACGAGATCACTCTCGACGCCGAGGTTCTCGAGACGTTCGAGCAGACGGTCGAGGTGCTCTCCGAACTCGGCCACGGCGTCGAATCGCTCTCGTTGCTTCCCGCGCCAGAGTATGGATCGGCGTTCCGCGTCATCTGGCAGGCCGGTGCTGCCCTGCTGCCCGCAGACGACAGCACCGAGCACCTGCTCGAGCCGCTGACCCGCTGGCTGATGCACCGTGGCCGGGCGCTCGACGCAGGCGCTCTCGTCAGTGCCCTGCAGACGCTGTCGGCCTTCGAGCGCTCGGTGATCAGCCAGTTCTCGAGCTTCGACGCCATCGTCACGCCGACGCTCGCGCTGCCGCCGCGCCCGATCGGCTGGTTCGACGCCGACGACGCCGAACTGAACTTCGCCCAGCAGGTGCAGTACACCCCGTTCACGTCGTACGTGAACGTGAGCGGGCTGCCCGCCATCACCCTTCCGGTCGGGGCCACAGAGACCGGCCTGCCGCTCGGCGTGCAGCTCATCGGCCGGCCGAGTGGCGAGGCGACCCTGCTGGCGATCGGCGCACAGCTCGAGCGGCGACTGCGCTGGGATCTCGTGCATCCGCCGGCCTACACCGCGTGACTCGCGCGACGCTGAGAGTTCGTTGAGGTTGGCCGGGGTCGCATTGCGTATTAGGTAAGGCAACCCTATGCTTAAGACAAATGAGCGTCGTACTTGATCCCCGCAGCGTGCAGAGCAACACAATCGGCACGTCGGCCCTCGCGCCGGCCGGTTCTGCGGGCGCAGCGGTCTCCGCTCCCGCCGTGGGCCTGACGGGCCGCGTTCTGCTGGCGGCCGACGCCTCCTCGATGCAGGATGTTCGTGACCTCGTCGTCCACCTCAGCACGCTCCAGTCGCGCACCACCCGCACGCGCGGCCAGGTGTTCATCGAGGTCGCGTCGACAGACGACATCGAATGCCTCGACACCCCCGAACTCATGACGGTCACCTGGCTGGCCCGCGACTGCCGCACCGGCGCCCCCGGCACCAGCGAGGCGTGCCGCCCCGGGGTGGCCCTCGACCGGGCCGTTCGGGCCTGGGTGAGCGAGATGAGCACGGGCGACCCCGAGCTCGACGGTGGCGAGATCACCGCTGTGGTCTTCGGTTTCGACGACGCCCCCGCGGGCTCGGTGCTCAGCGACCTGCGGCTCGACCTCATCTCGCACCTCGGCGTGGCCACTCCCGCCTGATCCGCCTCGCAGCGAGCCGGCACCAGGCTCGACCAGCCTCGTCCGAGCCCCACTCCACCCGGCCCCGCTCGTGGCGGGTCGTGCGTCAGCCGGCCGTCTCGCGCGCCGAGACCGCCCAGAACTTGGTGGCGAACTCGGGGTCGTGCGCCTGCTTCGACGTGCGGCCGTTCGGCTTCAGCTGGTCGAAGAACGTGCCGCTCGGGGCATCCAGTGCCGCCTGCACGTCATCGAGCGACGCCAGCTGCACGAGAGGCACCGCACCCGCCTCGGGGCTCAACCCGATGTGACCCTGGCCGATGGCATTCGACAGCTTCAGCGGCCAGGTGTCGGCACCGAACGAGCTCGCCACGAAACCGGGGTGGAACGAGTACGCCTCAAGCCCCGTGCCCGCCGTGCGCCGCGCCAGCTCCTGGATGAACAGGATGTTCGCCAGCTTCGCCGCGCCGTACGCCGGCCACCCGCCGAACCAGCGCCTGTTGCGCAGGTCGAGGTCGTCGAGCCGGATTCGCCCCAGGTTGTTTGCGCTCGACGCCGTCGAGATCACCCGCACCGGAGCCGTCGCGGCTCCCTCGAGCAGGCGCGGCAGCAGCAGGTTCGTCAGCAGGAAGGGTGCGAGATGGTTGCTCTGGATCGTGCGCTCGTGCCCGTCGACGGTCAGGGCCCGCTTGGCGACGAGGCCGCCGGCGTTGTTCGCCAGCACGTCGATGCGGTCGTAACGGGCCAGCAGGGCATCCGCCAGCTCGCGCACGTCGTCGAGCCGGTCGTAGTCGGCGAGAAACGCCTCACCACCGATCTCGGCGGCGACCGCGCGGGTGCGTTCGGGGTTGCGCCCCACGACCGCCACGGTGGCGCCGTCGGCGGCGAGCGTGCCGGCCGCCGAGCGGCCGATGCCCGAACTCGCGCCCGTGATCACGATGACTGATTGAGCTCTCACCGGTAACCGCCCTTCTCGAGTCCTGCTTCGATTTCAAAACGATTGGTCAGCGGGTCTGACCCCGCAAGATAGTACGCGAGCGGAAACGCCAGGCCGTACCTCTGCCACTGCAGCCGGTGCACCGCCTCGTGTTCGAGCACCCGTGGCCCCGCATTGCTGTCGGTGAGGTAGACCCCGCCGATGCACGACCCGCCGCGCGAGAACGCCCATCTCGGCACACCCGTGCACACGAACAGCCCGTCGACCCGGCGGATGCGGCCGGTGCTCAGCACCGCGCCCCAGACGAGCCCGACCAGCGTGGCGTAGAGATAGCCGGCCCGGGCCAGCGGGGGAGCGAGCAGCACCGCTCTCAGCACCGGCAGCACACCGCGGCGCAGGATGCCCAGCCCGACCCGCGCGGCGGGGGATGCCTCCGCCACCTAGAAACTCGACGAGTCGCGGCCGTAGGTCTCGAGCAACCGCAGCCACACCTCGCTCAGGGTCGGGTAGGAGGGAACCGCGTGCCAGAGCCGGTTCAGCGGAACTTCGCCCACCACCGCGATGGTCGCCGAGTGGATGAGCTCGCCGACGTCTTGGCCGGCGAACGTCACTCCCAGCAGAACCTGCCGCTTCTCATCGACGACGGCCTTCGCCCGGCCCACGTAGCTCTCGCTCGTGACGCTCGCTCCGGCGACCCAGCTGATGTCGTACTCCACCGCGCGAACGTCGTAGCCCGCCTTCTTCGCAGCAGCCTCGGTAAGCCCGACAGAGGCCACCTCGGGGTCGGTGAAGGTCACCTGCGGCACGGCTTCGTGGTCGGCCGTTGCCACGTGGGCGCCCCACGGCTCGAGCGAGAGTCTTGTGCCGCGCGCCCGGGCTGCGATCACGTCGCCGGCGGCGCGGGCCTGGTACTTGCCCTGGTGGGTCAGCAGCGCGCGGTGGTTGACGTCGCCGGTGGCGTAGAGCCACTCGCCGTCGAGGGGCTTGCCCTGGGCATCCAGCACCAGCAGCGTGTCGTCGGTGTCGAGCCACTGGCCGGGCTCGAGCCCGATCGCTTCGAGCCCGAGGTCGCCGGTGCGCGGCGTGCGCCCCACGGCCACGAGAAACTCGTCGACGACCAGCGTGCTCTCGCCCGCCGCGTCGGCGCCCGTGTCGCGGACGGTCAGGGTGATCTCGCCGCCCGCTCCGTCGCGCGACACGGCCGTCACCTCGACGCCGAGACGCACCCGCGCGCCGAGCGCCACGAGGGAGTCGCGCACGAGTTCACCGGCGAAGGGCTCCTGGTTCGACAGCAGCCCCGACCGTGACAGCAGCGTCACCTCCGACCCGAGCGAGGCGTAGGCGGTGGCCATCTCGCAGCCGACCACGCCGCCGCCGAGAATGGCGAGCCGTCGGGGAATGCTCTCGGCCGACGTGGCGTCACGACTGGTCCAGGGTGCGGCGTCGGCGAGGCCCGGCGTGTCGGGCAGCAGTGCTGCAGACCCGGTCGAGACGGTGATCGCGTGCCGGGCGACGAGCCGGGTGACAGTGCCCTGGGCATCCGTCACCTCGAGTTCTTTCACCCCGGTGAAGCGGGCGTGGCCGCGTATGAGCGTAATGCCCGCACCCTTCACCCACTCGACCTGGCTCTCGTCGTTCCAGTCGTTCGTGATCTCGTTGCGGCGCTTCAGCACCGCACGGGCGTCGAGGATGCCCGTGACAGCCTCACGCGCACCCGAGACGTTCTGCGCGGCACGCAGCGCGGCACCGCTGCGCAGCAGGGCCTTCGACGGCATGCAGGCCCAGTACGAGCACTCGCCCCCGACCAGCTCAGCCTCGACGAGGGCGACGCTCAGGCCGCCCTGCACGGCCCGGTCGGCCACGTTCTCGCCCACGGCTCCCGCGCCTATGACGATGGCGTCGAAGGTCTGGGTGGGCGGCGACGGGGCCTGGGAGTGCTGGGAGTCGGCGGTCGGCGCCGGGGTGCTCTGCGTGGCTTCGGACATTGTGATCCTTTCGCGCCAGCGCGCTCGTTCAGCCCGCTGCGGCTGCTTTCACCCTACCCGCCGCCGCGCGCGCAGGCGGGGTGGTTGACGAGGAGGCGACCCGGCGGTTATCGCCCGACGAACTCGGCCGCGCGACGGCTGAGAAACGCCTGCATGCCGATGCCGGCGTCTTCGCTCGCCGCCAGGCGCACCAGCTCGGGCTGCAGCGCGGTCTCGGCCGCGGCTTCGCCCTCGCGCACGGCCAGGCGGGCGTTCGCGAGGGTCGCCTGCACGGCCAGCGGCGCCTGGGCGGCGATGCGTTCGGCGAGCACCAGGGCCGCCGCGAGCTGTTCGCCGTCGGCGACGACCTGCTGCACGATGCCCATGCGCAGCGCCTCGGCTGCGTCGAAGTAATCGCCCGTGAGCATCCAGCGCATCGCGTTGCCCCAGCCGACCGCTCGCGGAAAGCGGATCGTCGCGCCCCCGAACGGCAGGATGCCGCGGCTCACCTCGATCTGTGCGAACCGGGTCGATGCGGCCGCGACGGCCACGTCGCTGGCGAGAATGAGTTCGATGCCGAGGGTGAGACAGATACCCTGAACCGCGATCACCACCGGCTTGGTGCGGTGTGGGCCACCGACCTGCCACGGGTTGATGCCGCCTTCGGGCACGATGTCGAGGCCCTCGGCGGTGATGCGCGGGCCGACATCGGCGAGATCGAGCCCGGCGGTGAAGTGCTCGCCGATCGCGTGCACGAGCCCGACCCGCAGCGTGGCGTCGCGTTCCAGCTCGCCGTAGGCGAGAGCCAGCTCGGTCAGCAGGGCGAAGTCGGCGGCGTTGCGCTTCTCGGGGCGGTTGAGGCCGATCAGCAGAATGTGGCCCTGGCGTTCGACGGTGATGCGGGAGGTCATGGCCCGAGACTAGCGGCGGCCGGCGGGCAGAGCAGGATCGTTTGTGCGAACCCTCACAAGGCCCGGGTGAGGGCCGAGATCACACGCAGCACGGCCGACAGATCGTCGGAGGCGGCGTCAGGACTGGCCGGGGCGAACTGGGTGATTCCTGCACCCACCAGGGTGAACCGCTGGCGCACCGCCATGATGTTCTCGACCAGGGCCGCCACGCTCAGGCCGAACGGTTCGGGGTAGCTGACACCCGCGATCTCGGCCGGGTCGAGAACATCGAGGTCGACGTGCAGGTACACCGAGGTCGCGCCGGTCGCGGCGATCGCCTCGACGAGGGCATCGCCGCGGGTGAGTTCTTCGCTCTGCTGCAGGGCGTCGACGCTCACCTCGCGAATGCTCGACGCCTCGATGTAGGCCTGCTCGTCGTCGTCGATCGAGCGCACTCCGGCGAGCACCAGGCGCCCAGGCGAGACCGTCTGGTCGAATTCGGGAACGAGCAGGTCGGGGCCGTCGCCGAGCAGCGTTCGCAGCACCATGCCCGAGAACGCGCTGGCGCCCGACTCGGCGGGGCGCATCAGGTCGGCGTGGGCATCCAGCCACACCACCGCCACACCCGGATGCGCGCGAACCGCCTCGGCCACCGGCGCCAGCTCGACGCCGCAGTCGCCGCCGATCGTCACGACGATGTCGGGCGCGGCCGGGTCGGCCACCGCTGCCTCGTCGCCGAGCTCGTCTCGGGCGGCCGCAGCAGCCGCGGCGGCCGCGTCGGCGATCACCGCAGAGTCACGCAGGGCGCGCGTGACAGAATCGCGGATGCTGCGCAGAGCGCTCACGCGGGCGACACCGGTGCCCAGGCTCTCGCCGGCGCCCAAGGGGATCTCGAGCCGGGTCGTCACGCTCGACGGCAGGTCGCCCGCGATCGCATCGGCCCCGTCGATCAACTGCATCGCGCGGGATGAACCAGAACCCTGCCACTCGGGCACCACAAGAAAAGTCGCTGACACGGTCTCAGTGTGGCACGAGTGGGCGCGGGTCTGCTTCGGCGTGCCGGTCTCAGTCGTGCGGTCCGAACTCGCCGGGCGTCATGTCGCGGTAGCGCTTGGCCCGCGCCAGGTCGCTGGTCATCTCGTCGACCGTGCGGTAGCCGGCGACATAGCCGGGCTCGTCGCGCTGGATGCGCCAGCCCTCTGCCAGTGGCCCGGCGTCGAGAGCGTCGAAGCCGAACTCGTCGAGCAGGGTCGAGACCGTCTGCTTGGCACCCTCGTCGTCACCGGCGATGACGAGCGCACGGCGCCCGGTCGACCCGGCCGGCTTGCCGTCGGTGGTGATCTGGTCGAACCTGATGTGGTTGAACGCTTTCACGACCTTCGACTCGGGCAGGTGCGCCTGCAGCAGTTCAGACACGGTGGTCGACTCGTCGTCGAGCTCGCCGATGTGCCCGTCGCGTTCGAAGTAGTAGTTGTTCGTGTCGATGACGACCCTGCCGGCCAGCTCGGCGACCGGCACGGTCTCGTAGGCCTTCAGCGGAATGGAGACGACGGCGATGTCGGCGGCCGCTGCGGCCTCCTCGGTGGTCGCGGCGCTGGCCTGCGAGCCGAGCTCGGCGACCAGATCGGTGAGGGTTTCGGGCCCGCGCGAGTTGCTGAGTACGACCGTGTAGCCGTTCGCCACGGCGAGACGCGCCACCTGGGCGCCGATGCGGCCGGAGCCGATGAATCCGAGAGTTGTCATGCTGGGTCGAACCGGCCCGGGGCGCCGATTGTTCCCGTGCGACCGTTCCCGTTCGATCGTTCCCGTCGGCGGCCCCCGTGGCGAGTATTGCGAAACATTACCGGCACGGTTGGGTGCGGCCGCAGAGCGGAGTTGAATGGGGTCATGCCCACCCCGACCACCACACTGCGCCTCGCCGTCGTCGAAGTGACCCGGCACCGAGCTCACGACACCGAGTACCACGCGTACATCGACATCCTGAACTCGCGCATGGTGGCCGAGGGGCGGGCGCAGGGCTACGAGGTCACCCGCATCGCCGCGGCCGACGTCGGCACCGACGAGCTTCTCGACGTCACCCGCGACGCCGACGCGATCGTGATCATGGGCGGCGAAGACATTGCTCCGCGGTACTACGGCGGAGCCGCCGGCTACCCGGCAGAGGGCAGGCACTACGAGGCGGCCGACGAAGCCCAGATCGCCCTGGTGCGACGTGCGGTCGAGACCTCGACCCCGCTGCTGGGCATCTGCCGCGGCCTTCAGGTGATCAACGTGGCCTTGGGCGGCACCCTCGTGCAAGACCTCGGGTCGGCGACCATCCACAAGCACCTCGACGTGCCGATCGACGAGACGATGTCGGGACACACCGTCGCCCTCGACCCCGCAAGCCGGCTGTACGGCGTGCTCGGCGACGCCGTCACGGTGCAGAGCGCCCACCACCAGGCCGTCGACGCCCTGGGGTCGAGCCTCATCGTCGTCGCGACCGCCGACGACGGACTGCCCGAGGCCGTCGAGCACGCGCACGCTCCGGTCGTGGGCATCCAGTGGCACCCCGAAGACGCGGGAGCGCCCGCGGGCCAGCTCGCGTCGCTGGTCGGTTCGCTGCGCGAGTGGGCGCAGCGCGGTGTCGCGGCCGACTCGCTCGCCGCCTGACGGACTGCACCGGCGACCGGCCGCGCTCCACCGGCAATCGGCCGTGTTCCGCTGGCGACCGGCTGTGCTCCGCTGGCGACCGGCTGTGCTCCGCTGGCGACCGGACGGCCTCAGCGCGATCGAGCAGACGTCCCCAGCGCGCCCGTGCGCCAGCGCCTGATGTTGCCCGCGCGCTAGCGCGTGATGTTGCCGACGCTGCCGGTCGCGGCCGGCGAGGAGTACGGAAGGTCGGCGCGTTCAGCCAGACGTGGGATGCGCCCGATGATCAGGGCGATGGGAAGCGACACGATGACCCAGACCGTGCCGACGATGACGATGAGTGCAAGCGTCATGGCGGGGCTCCTTCGGTGGTACGTCGGTGCGGATGATCCGTCGACGAGCTCGAAGAGCCAGGCCCGACGCTGGGTCACTGAATACGTTGAACTGAGCATAACTGCACAAATCCACGCGCAAGCGCGACACGGGCGTTTCGCAGAAACTACCTCAGGAAATCTCGGCCAGTCGGAGGAAACGCGTCGAATGTGACCCCCGAACGGGGGAGGGGCGCTACAGAACGGATGAGCATCCGTCGACCTGGCCCACACCCCGACGCTCAGTCGATGCCTTCGAGACGCTCAGTCGGGGCCTCGAGACGTTCAGTCGAGGCTTCGAGTCGTTCAGTCGATGTCTCGACGGGAGCACGGGCGCTGGTCTGCGACCGCCCATGGCTCCGGCTGTCGAGCTCGTCTTGAAGGGCAACGAAGAACCGGTCGATCTCACCCACACGCCGAGTGAACAGAAGGGTCTCGGCGCCGGGAACCCTCCCCACCACGTCGAGTTCGATACGCGTGTGCTGATCATCGACCGCGGTGAACCGCAGGTGCGGCTCGAACAGCGTCCAGCCGGTGGCCAACAGGGCGAGCGGGTCTACCAGGCTCGTGCCCTTCAACGCGTGGCGTACGAAGTCCCCCACCTCGTCGAACGGCACGGGCACGACCACCTGCGGCACGTGCCTCGGGGCCATCCCCTTCGTGCGTCGTCTCCGCCGTTCGATCTCACCCACACCTGGAGCGTAGACCGACTGCGGTGCTCCCAAAACGGGGAAAGCCCGGAACCCGCGGCATGCGCGTCGTTCCGGGCTGTCGAGAATGGTGGCCCCACGCAGATTCGAACTGCGGCCCCTGCCTCCGGAGGGCAGTGCTCTATCCCCTGAGCTATGGGGCCAGGAGTGCGGTGTTCACAATACCACCGGCCGCGGGGTGTCTGATGACGGGCGCGAGGGCTGCAGCGTTTCATGACAGGATCGTGAGCATGAAGCGAACGGTCAGCGCCCACATCGAATGCGACATCGACGCCCCCGCGAACCTCGTGTATTCGATAGCGGTGGCCGAGGGGCTCGCCGTCGAGAGTGAGAGCGTCGAATACAGCTTCAACGGGCATCCGCTCACCCCCGTCGACATCACCGACGTGCACGGTACCCGCCTGCACGAGTTCGACACGGGAAAGGGCCGGCTCACCCTCGACTACCGGGCGGTCGTCGACGGCACCGCGGCCCCCGCGATCGTGACGAAGAACGATCTCATCACCTACCTGCGGCCGAGCCGGTACTGCGAGAGCGACATTCTGCTGCCCACCGCGCGGTCGGAGTTCGCCGGGCTCGAGGGCCGCATGCTGCTCGACAGTGTGAGCTCGTGGGTCGGCGACAAGCTGAGTTACGTGCCGGGTTCGAGCCTGCCGACCGACGGCGCTGTGCGCACGCTGCTCTCGCGGCAGGGCGTCTGCCGCGACTACGCGCATCTCGTGGTGGCCCTGCTGCGCGCCCTCGACGTGCCGGCCCGCCTGGTGTCGGTGTATGCGCCGGGGCTCGACCCGATGGACTTCCACGCCGTCGCCGAGGCGTACGTCGACGGCGAGTGGTTCGTGGTCGACGCCACCGCCCTCGCCCCGCGCCAGAGCCTGGTGCGCATCGCCACCGGCCGCGACGCCGCCGACACCGCCTTTCTGAGCAACCACGGCGGCTGGCTCATGCTGACCTCGCTCGAGGTCACGGCCACAGTGGATGCCCTGCCCCGCGACGACACCCGCGAACTCGTTCAGCTGCACTGAGCCGATCCGCCCGAGTCACGATCGGTTTTGCGCAGATGCACGCCACGAACCGTCTTAGCGACCATCAGTGCCGAATCGATCGCAGCACGGGGGCGGATTCCCGCCCGCAGAATGCACGCAGGCCGCGACGATAAGCTTGAACACCGTGACTCCCGAAGACCTCTCCAGCGCCCTGTTCGACATCGTGACCAGCCGTCTCGATGCCCGACGCCGCGACGCACCGGATGCCCAGCCGGTCACGATCTCGGTCGTCGACGTTCAGCTCGAGCGCCCGCGCAACCGCGACCACGGCGACTGGACCACGAACATCGCCATGAAGCTGGCCAAGTCGCTCGGCACCAATCCGCGCGCCTTCGCCGCGGAGATCACCCCCGACATCGAGGCGATCGACGGCGTGGCCTCGGTCGATGTCGCCGGCCCCGGCTTCATCAACATCACTCTCGAGACCGCTGCCGCCGGTGAGATCGTGCGTACGATCCTCAGCCAGGGCGACGACTACGGGCACAACCACGTGCTCGACGGGCTCAGCGTCAACATGGAGTTCGTGTCGGCGAACCCGACGGGTCCGCTGCACCTCGGGCACACCCGGTGGGCCGCGCTCGGCGATGCCATCGCGCGGGTGCTGAGTGCATCCGGCGCCGAGGTCACGACCGAGTACTACATCAACGACGCCGGCAACCAGATGGACAACTTCGGCGCCTCGGTGCTCGCCGCCGCCAAGGGCGAGCCCACGCCTGAGGGCGGGTACCCGGGCGAGTACATCCAGCAGCTGGCAGCAAAGGTGCTGGCCCAGGTGCCCGACCTGCTCGAACTGCCCGAGAACGACGCCATCGGGGTCGCCCGCGACCTCGGTTACCTGCAGCAGCTCGAAGAGATCAAGGCGTCGCTCGAGAACTTCAACGTGCACTTCGACGTGTTCTTCAGCGAGCGCACGCTGCATGCTCCCGACCCCGAGACCGGCACGAGCCTCATCGACCAGGCTGCCGTGCGCCTGCGCGAGCAGGGTCACGTGTTCGAGAAAGACGACGCGGTGTGGGTGCGCACGACCGACTTCGGCGACGACAAAGACCGCGTGCTGACCCGCGGCAACGGCGTGACCACGTACTTCGCCGCTGACGCCGCGTACTACCTGAACAAGAAAGACCGCGGCTTCACCGAGAAGATCTACCTGCTCGGCGCCGACCACCACGGCTACGTCGGCCGTCTCAAGGCGCTCGCGGCGGCGGCCGGTGACGACCCCGACGTGAACATCAAGATTCTGATCGGCCAGCTCGTGAACCTCAACGGCGCCAAGCTGTCGAAGCGCGCGGGCAACATCGTCGAGCTCGACGACCTGCTCGACTGGGTGGGGGCGGATGCCTTGCGGTACTCGCTCGCCAGGTACCCCGCCGACTCACCTCTCTCACTCGACGGTGAGAAGCTGCGTGAGCGCACGAACGACAACCCCGTGTTCTACGTGCAGTACGCGCACTCGCGCACCCGTTCGGTGGCGAAGAACGCCGCCGTGGCCGGTGTCGACCGCAGCGCGTTCGAGCCGGGCCTGCTCACGCACGAGACCGAGACCGAGCTGCTCGGTTCGCTGCAGGAGCTGCCGCGCATCGTCGCCCAGGCCGCCGAGCTGCGTGAGCCGCATCGCGTCGCGCGCTACCTCGAGGAGGTCGCCGGGCACTACCACCGCTGGTACGGTGCATGCCGCGTGCTGCCGCTGGGCGACGAGCCGATCACCGACCTGCACCGCACGCGCCTGTGGTTGAACGACGCCACCGGCCAGGTCATCCGAAACGGGCTGGCTCTGCTCGGCGTCTCGGCCCCCGACCGCATGTGACCACCGACGGGAACGACGGCGTGGTCTAGCCTCGTGTCATGACCAGTGCCCCGCCTCCCGCCGCATCGTCTCGGTCTCACCAGCCGCCCCCGCCGGCCGGCGCGGCCGGGGGTGGGCCGGCAGGAGCTTCCGCTGGCCCCGCCACGCCACCGCGATCGCGACGCGGCCGCATCATCGCGATCGTCGCCGGAGCCGTGGTACTGCTGGCGATCATCCTCGTCGTCGCCGACATCGCGCTGCGCGCCTACGCCCAGGGCCAGGTGCGCCAGGCCGTGCTCGACAACCTGCCGGCGAACGTGACCGGCGACGTCGACGTGACCATCGGCGGCGGACCCTTCCTGCTGCAGTACGTCTCAGGAACGTTCAGCGATGTCACCCTCACCAGCCGCAACATGCAGGTGAACGGCGTGCCCGTGCAGGCGAGCGTCACCGCCACCGACGTGTCGACCGACCAGTCGAAGCCGGTTCCGCACGCCACGGCGAGCCTCACGCTCGACCAGGCCGCGGTCAACTCGTTTCTCAGCATTCCGGGCTCGAACGAGATCACGCTCGGCGACGGAACCGTGGGCTACTCGGGCCAGCTCACGGTGTTCGGCCTCACCCTCGGCTACGACGCCACGGCTACGGCGCAGCCGCAGGGCCCGGATGTTCTGCTGACCCCGACCGGCGCGCAGCTCAGTGCCGGGTCGGCGTCGATCGACGTGAGCGGGGCGCTCAAGGCCGTCGTGTCGAAGCCGCTCTCGATCTGCGTGGCGCAGTACCTGCCGCAGGGGGTGCAGCTCACCAGCATCACGCCGACGAGCGGACAGGTCACGGTGACGGCCGAAGCCACGAACCTCGCGCTCACCGAAGAGGCGCTCTCCACCACCGGCAGCTGCTGACCCGTAGGCCTGGGTCGACGTTGCCGCTACGCCCGGCGCCGTGCAGCCGGTGAGCCCCGGCGCGCACTCTCACTTCGGCGAATCGGCCACCTTCGTGTCGACCGTGAAGTCGCCGCCGTTGACGTTGCTGATCGTGGTGGTCGAGTCGTAGATCGTGGTCGGGTCGTCGGCCGTGCTGATGTCGCAGTGCACCACGCCCCCGTTCACGATCGGAATCGGGTCGCTGCCGCAGTCGACTGTCGGCGTCACGCCGACCTGCTTCTCGAGCAGGTCGCCCACGTGGTGGGCGAAGTCTGACGAGCTGATCGTGGGGGTGCCGCCCGAGCATCCGCCCAGCAGGAGCGGCATCGCCAGGGTGAGCGGCAACGCGGCCGCCGCGATGGCTCGGCGCCGCCGCTTCGCGCCGCGGGCACTGGCGCACGCGGTCTCTGAAGGTCGAGCGGTGTCTGAGGGGCGAGCGGTGTCTGACAGGTGTGACGCGAGCATGGGGCCTCCGGTTCTCGACGATTGCTCACCCAGTATAGAGCTATTCTCAGCTTCACCGTCTCGGTTGCGTCACGAGAATGTGCTCGTCAGCGATCTCCGGTAGCATTTCCCTTATTCCACGTGCAGTCAGCACCAGTTCCTGCTGTGCGCTGCGTTCTGGCGAATGCCGCCACAAGCCCGCCAAAGGTTCACCCGATGACTGCCAACCCCCTTGCTCCCGCGTGGCTTGCCGTGCCCGACGACGCCAACGATCTGCCGCCGGCCGTCTGGCCGATGAACGCCGCCCGCACTCCCGACGGCGAACTGACCTTCGGGGGAGTGCCGGCCTCGGCCCTCACCGCCCGTTTCGGCACGCCGCTCTACGTCGTCGACGAGGCCGACGCCCGCGCCCGGGCACGGGGCCTGCGCGACGCCTTCGAGAGCGCGTTCGAACGCATCGGCACCGACGTCACGATCTACTACGCCGGCAAGGCCTTTCTCTGCTCTGCGGTGGCCGAATGGATGACCGGCGAGGGCCTCTCCATCGATGTGTGCAGCGCAGGAGAGTTCGCGGTCGCCCTGGCGGCCGGCGTCGACCCGGCGCGCATGGGGTACCACGGCAACAACAAGTCGCTCGCCGAGATCGATGCAGCCGTCGAGAACGGAGTCGGCGCGATCGTCATCGACAGCGCCATCGAGGTCGAGCGCATCGCGGCCGCCGCCGAGCGGCACGGCCGTGTGCAGCGTGTGCGGCTGCGGGTCAACAGCGGGGTGCACGCGCACACGCACGACTTTCTCGCGACGGCACACGAAGACCAGAAGTTCGGCATCACGCTGGATGACGCCCCGAGCCTGGTCGCGAGCATCCGTTCGCACTCGAGCCTCGAATTTCTCGGACTGCACTGTCACATCGGCTCGCAGATCTTCGGCGCCGACGGGTTCTCGGAGTCGGCAGCGCGGCTGCTGGGAGTGCACGCCGAGCTGCTGCGGGGCGGCGACGTGCCCGAGCTGAACCTCGGCGGCGGATTCGGCATCGCCTACACGAGCGCCGACGACCCCACGCCGATCGCCGAACTGGCGGCGCAGCTGGCCGACATCGTCGCGTCGGAGTGCGCCCGCCTCGGCGTCGCGGTGCCGCACCTGGCGTTCGAACCCGGCCGCGTCATCATCGGCCCCGGCACGGCGACCCTCTACACCGTCGGAACGGTCAAGCCGGTCAGCGTCGCAACCGAGCTCGGAACCGACGAAGAGACCGCCGCCAACGCCACCACCCCCGACCAGGCAGCGACCCTGCCTCTTCGTGCCACAGCCACTGCCGCCGGCACCGCCACCGCCCCTGACCAGGCAGCCGCCCTGCCCCTTCGTGCCACAGCCACTGCCGTACGCACCTACGTGAGCGTCGACGGCGGCATGAGCGACAACGTGCGCCCCGCCCTCTACGGCGCCGACTACACCGTGCGCCTGGCCAACCGGATCTCGGCGGCCGACCCCGCGCTGGTCAGGATCGCGGGCAAGCACTGCGAGAGCGGCGACATCGTGGTCAACGCCGACTACCTGCCCGGCGACGTCGAACCCGGCGACCTGGTCGCCGTCGCGGCCACGGGTGCCTACTGCTGGTCGATGTCGAACAACTACAACTACCTGGGCCGCCCACCGGTGGTCGCTGTCGAGCGTGGCAGCGCGCGCATCATCGTGCGCGGCGAGACGGTCGACGACCTGCTGGCACGCGATCCCGGCATCGGCCGCGAGACCCGCAAGGCGCGAGTGTCGATGAGCCACGCAGACACACCCGCCGGCACCGGCGCAAACGCAGACACACCCGCCGGCGCCGGCGCAAACGCAGACACAGTCACCGGCGCCCATGCAGACACACCCGGCGTCCGCGCAGACCCCGTCACCGGCGACGCAGCACCCTCCGATTCGAAGAAAGCATCATGATCGAATACCGAAACCTGAAGATCGCGCTGCTCGGCGCCGGCAACGTGGGCGCCCAGGTCGCCCAGCTGCTGCGCGAGCACGGCGATGAGCTCGCCTCCCGCGTCGGCGCGGGCCTCGAGCTCGTCGGCATCGCCGTTCGCGACGTGGATGCCGACCGCACGGTCGACCTGCCGCACGAGTTGTACACCACCGACGCCGAATCGCTCATCCTCTCGGCCGACATCGTCATCGAGCTGATGGGTGGCATCGAGCCGGCCCGCACCTACATTCTGCAGGCGCTGAACTCGGGCGCCGATGTCGTCACCGGCAACAAGGCCTTGCTCGCCCTGCACGGCACCGAGCTGTTCGAAGCGGCCGAGCAGGTCGGCGCGCAGCTCTACTACGAGGCCGCCGCCGGGGGAGCGATTCCGATCATCCGGCCGCTGCGCGACAGCCTCGCCGGCGACCGGGTCAAGCGCATCCTGGGCATCGTGAACGGCACGACCAACTACATCCTCGACCGCATGGACGTCAACGGAGACACCCTCGACGAGGCCCTCGCCCTGGCGACCGACCTGGGCTACGCCGAGGCCGACCCCACCGCCGACATCGAGGGCTTCGACGCGGCGCAGAAGGCGGCCATCCTGGCCCGGCTCGCCTTTCACTCTGCAGTGCCGGTCGAGGCCGTGCACCGCGAAGGCATCACGAAGGTGACGCCCGAGCTCGTCGACCAGGCCCGCCGCTCGGGCTACGTCGTCAAACTCTTGGCGATCTGCGAACGCGTCACCGACCCGGTGACGGGCACCGAGGGCATCTCGGCGCGGGTGCACCCCGCGCTGGTGTCGCGGCTGCATCCTCTTGCGGCGGTGCACGGCGCGAAGAACGCGGTGTTCGTCGAGGCGGAGGCCGCCGGCGACCTGATGTTCTACGGCGCCGGCGCGGGCGGGCTGGAGACGGCATCCGCTGTCCTCGGCGACCTGGTGTCGGCGGCCAGGCGGCACGTGGCGGGCGGCCCCGGCGTCGCCGAGTCGCTCACCGCGCACCTGCCCATCCTCGACATCGGCGCGGTGCTCACCCGCTACCAGATCACCCTCGAGGTGGCCGACGAACCGGGTGTTCTGGCCCGCATCGCCGGACTGTTCAGCGAACACGGCGTCTCGGTCGAGGCGGTGCAGCAGTCGGTCGGCGAGGCCCGCACGCCCGCCGACGTGAGCACCGCTACCCTTGTCATTGTCACGCACGAGTCGACCGAGGCGGCGCTCAGCGCAACCGTCTCATCGCTCGCCGAACACACAGCCGTCGCAAGCGTGACGAGCGTAATGAGAGTTGAAGGAGCCTGATGGCCGCCGATAGTGCCCGTACCGTGCCCGGAAAGATCGCGTCACGGCAGTGGAGGGGTGTGCTGCACGAGTACGCCGACCGCCTGAACATCACAGAGGCGACCCCGATCGTGACGCTCGGCGAGGGCGGCACCCCGCTCATCCCGGCCCCGGCGCTCTCTGCCCGCACGGGCGCGAAGGTCTACGTCAAGTTCGAGGGCATGAACCCCACGGGCTCGTTCAAAGACCGCGGCATGACCATGGCCATCTCGAAGGCCGTCGAGCACGGTGCGAAGGCCGTCATCTGCGCCTCCACCGGCAACACCTCGGCCTCGGCCGCCGCCTACGCTGCGCACGCGGGCATCACGGCCGCGGTACTGGTGCCCGAGGGCAAGATCGCCATGGGCAAGCTCAGCCAGGCCATCGCGCACAATGCCGAACTGCTGCAGGTGCAGGGCAATTTCGACGACTGCCTCGACATCGCGCGCGAGCTCGCCGCCAACTACCCGGTGCACCTCGTGAACTCGGTGAACCCCGACCGCATCGAGGGCCAGAAGACGGCCGCCTTCGAGGTCGTCGAGGTGCTGCAGGATGCGCCAGACTTCCACATCGTGCCGGTGGGCAACGCGGGCAACTACACCGCCTACTTCCGCGGCTACAGCGAAGAGCTCGAGCGCGGCGCCACCACGAAGCTGCCCCGCATGTTCGGCTTCCAGGCCGCCGGCAGCGCGCCGATCGTGCTGGGCCATGTCGTGAAGCACCCCGAGACCATCGCCAGCGCCATCCGCATCGGCAACCCGGCTTCGTGGCACCTCGCCACCGACGCCCGCGAGAAGAGCGACGGCTACTTCGGCGCCATCGACGACGCCAAGATCCTCGAAGCCCACCGCATTCTCTCGGCCGAGGTCGGCATCTTCGTCGAGCCCGCGTCGGCCATCAGCGTCGCCGGCCTGCTCGAGCGTGCAGAGGCCGGCCAGATCCCGGCCGGGGCCACTGTCGTGCTCACGGTCACCGGCCACGGGCTGAAAGACCCGCAGTGGGCCCTGCGCACGGCGAACGGCAGCGATGTCGAGCCCACCGTCGTGCCGATCGACGTCGCCGAGATCGCCGGAGTGCTCGGGCTCTCGAAGGCATCCGCGTGACAGGCGCCGTGCCCGCCGAACCGGTGATCGCCGCCTCGGCGGGCGCTACCGATCCTACCGCCGCCTCGGCGGGAGCTACCGGCCCCACCGCCGCCTCGGCGGCCGGGTCTGCCGCGGCGGTGCAGGCGAGCGTCGGGCCGGTGGTCGGCACCTCGGTGTCGGTGCGCGTTCCCGCCACCAGCGCGAACCTCGGCCCCGGCTTCGACACCCTCGGCCTGTCGCTGTCGCTCTACGACGAACTGACCGTGACCGTTCGTGACGCCCCAGGTGCGACGGTGGATGTTCGGGGTGTCGGTGCGGGCGAGGTGCCCACCGACGAGACCAACCTCGTGGTGCGCTCGATCGCGCACACCTTCGCCGCCTACGGGCAGCCGCTGCCGGGGCTCGACCTCATCGCGCGCAACTCGATCCCGCACGGCCGCGGGCTCGGGTCGTCTGGTGCCGCCATCGTGAGCGGCATTATGGCCGCGAAGGGACTGCTCGAGGGCGTGGTCGACATCGACGCGCTCGGGCTGCTCGCCCGCGCGACCGAGCTGGAAGGGCATCCCGACAACGTCGCGCCGGCGCTGTTCGGCGGACTGACCATCGCCTGGGTCACCCCCGAGGGGCCGCAGTTCAAGAAGCTCATGGTGCACCGTGGTGTGTCGCCGCTCGTTCTCGTGCCCAAGGCGACCATGTCGACGGCGCTCGCGCGCAGCCTGCAGCCGGCGACGGTGCCGCACGAAGACGCCATCTTCAACGTGTCGCGCTCGACCCTGCTGATCGCGGCGCTCATCCAGAGCCCCGAGTTGCTCTTCGCTGCGACCGAAGACAAGCTGCACCAGAGCTATCGCGCAGCGGCGATGCCCGAGACCGACCGGCTCATCGGGCTGCTGCGCGCCCAGGGTTTTCCCGCGGTCGTGTCGGGTGCTGGGCCGAGCATCCTGGTGCTCTGCAGCGACCCGGGGCAGCGTCTCGCGGCGGCCGAATTGGTGGCCCAACACGCCGAGACTCCGTGGGATTCACGGGTACTGGCGGTCGACTTCAAAGGTGCTACAGTGATAGCGCACCCGGTCGAAGCCGCGTAGATCGCAGGCGCCGCAGGGTCTGTTCGCTTTGTAGGCCTTCTCTGTCGAGAAGGCGGCGCGGCGGGCATATCCCTTGGGCATATCCCTCAACCGGTCGCACATCCTCCACATTACCGCTGACGCTTGCAGTGCCGTGGAGCCACGAATCGTGGTCTCCGCCGACGCATTCAGGCGCGTACAGCCCTTTTGCCGCAACTCATAAGACGGCAGAGGAAGGAAATCACCTTCGTGACTGACACAAATCTCCACGCCCTGAGTTCAGAGACTCCGAGCGCGGAATCCGCCGGCGGCGCCCCCGCAGACCTCTCGACCCTGAAGGTCTCAGAGCTGCAGACGCTGGCCGCCGCACTGGGCATCCCCGGTGCCTCCAAGCTCCGCAAGGGCGAACTCGTGGCCGCCATCGCCGGCGCACAGCCCGCAGCCGCCGTCGCCGACGCCGCGGCTGCCGTGGTCGCCGCGTCGCCCGCCGACGGTGACGCCGCCGTCGACGCCGCGCCCGCCGCCGATGCTGAGCCTGCCGCCGACGCCGCGCCTGCCCCCGACGCCGCGCCTGCCACCGAGTCGGCACCGGCCGTCGTCGAGCCGGCCACGGTCGCGGCCGCCGACGCCACGGTCGCTGCCGACCCCACCACCGCTCCGGCCTACGTGGCCGAGCCCGCCGCCGAGGCCGTGGCCGACGCACCCCGCCGCCGCGCCTCGCGTCGCGTCACCTCCGCCGCGCCGACCAGCGCTCCTGCCGCAGAGCTGCCCACCGCGGGTGCCTCGGCGACGGATGCCCCGGCCACCCCGTCGGCCAGCACCACTGACTCCACCGCCGCCGCCGACTCGGCCGCGACTGATTCGGCCAGCACTGACTCGGCCAGCACGGGCTCGACCGACGCCTTCGGCACCGACTCCTCCGGCACCGACTCCTCCGAGGGCGGCTCTGCCCGCAGCGGGCGCGAGCCCCGCGGCGGCCGCGTCGGCGCCGCACGCCACGTGAACGCCGGCGTCGCCGAGCACGCCCCGCTGGTTCCGGTCGACGACCAGTCCGTCAGCCGCCCCGCCTCGTCGATCGACACGAGCGTTCTCGACGCTGTGCTCGACGCGGCCATCGACGGCAACCGCACCGATGCCAACCGCGCCGATGCCAACCGTACCGACGGCAACCGTACCGACGGCAACCGTACCGACGGCAACCGCGACGGCGCCCAGGGCAACCGCACCGAGGGCGCCCGCAGCGAGCGCCAGGTGCGCACCCCCCGCCTCACCCGCGCCCAGCGTGCCGCGCAGGCCGCACGCGACGCAGCCGCCGAAGGCTTTGGACCCGACCGCTCAGCCCCCGACCGCTCAGCCCCCGATCGCTCAGCCCCCGACCGCTCGCGCACCGACTCGATCCTGCCCGACCTGCCAATCGTCGGCGAGTCCGACGACGACCGTTCCGACGCGTCGAACGGCGAGCAGGGCGACGGCGACCAGCGCGAGCAGGGTGAGGGTCGCCAGGGCCGCAACCGAAACCGGCGCGAGCGCAACCAGAACGGTAACCAGAGCGCGGGCCAGAACAGCAACCAGAACGCTGCGGGCGCGCCCGCGAACGCCGACCGCGGCCAGGGCGGCGCGGCCAACGGCGGCACCGCCGACCGCGGCAACGGCGCCTCGAACGGCAACGTAGCCGGCGCCGGCGACCGCGCGAACGACCGCGCCAATGGCAGCCAGCGCGGCAACCAGCGCGGGCAGCAGAACCGCCAGAACGATCGCCAGAACGACCGCGCCGACGAGCAGAGCTTCGACGAGCGTCAGCTCGACGAACTGAACGAGGGCGGCGAACGCGGCCAGTCCCAGGGCGGCAACGAGCGCAACGACCGCAGTGCGCGCAGCCGCTACCGCGACCGCAAGCGCCGCGGCCAGGGCCAGGGCGACGACCTCGAGCCCGAGATCAGTGAAGACGACGTCTTGATCCCGGTCGCGGGCATCCTCGACATTCTCGACAACTACGCGTTCGTGCGCACCAGCGGCTACCTGCCCGGCAACAGCGACGTGTACGTCTCGCTCGGCCAGGTGAAGAAGTACAACCTGCGCAAGGGCGACGCCGTCGTGGGCAGCATCCGCCAACCGCGGGAGGGCGACAACAATGGCCGCCAGAAGTACAACGCCATCGTCAAGGTCGAGTCGATCAACGGCCTGCCCGTCGAAGAGGCCGCGAACCGCGTCGAGTTCTCGAAGCTGACGCCGCTCTACCCCCAGGAGCGCCTGCGCCTCGAGACCGAGCCCGGCCGCCTCACCCAGCGCATCATCGACCTCGTCGCGCCCATCGGCAAGGGCCAGCGCGGCCTGATCGTCGCGCCGCCGAAGGCCGGCAAGACCATCGTCATGCAGCAGATCGCTAATGCGATCTCGACCAACAACCCCGAGGTGCACCTCATGGTCGTTCTGGTCGACGAGCGGCCCGAAGAGGTCACCGACATGCAGCGCACGGTCAAGGGCGAGGTCATCGCCTCGACTTTCGACCGCCCCGCCGAAGACCACACTACGGTCGCCGAGCTGGCCATCGAGCGCGCCAAGCGTCTCGTCGAGCTGGGCCACGACGTGGTCGTGCTGCTCGACTCGATCACCCGCCTGGGCCGCGCCTACAACCTGGCCGCCCCGCCGAGCGGGCGCATCCTCTCGGGTGGCGTCGACGCCGCCGCGCTCTACCCGCCGAAACGCTTCTTCGGCGCTGCGCGCAACATCGAGAACGGCGGCTCGCTCACCATTCTCGCCAGCGCGCTCGTCGAGACCGGCTCGAAGATGGACGAGGTGATCTTCGAGGAGTTCAAGGGCACCGGCAACATGGAGCTGCGACTCTCGCGCCAGCTGGCCGACAAGCGCATCTTCCCGGCGGTCGACGTGAACGCGTCGGGCACCCGCCGCGAAGAGCTGCTGATGGGCGTCGACGAGACCAAGATCACCTGGAAGCTGCGCCGCGCCCTCGCCGGGCTCGACCAGCAGCAGGCGCTCGAGATCGTGCTGGGCCGTCTGAAAGACACCACCAGCAACGTCGAGTTCCTGATGCAGGTGCAGAAGTCGATGCCCGCCACCACGGCGGCCAACGGCCACAGCAACGGTCACGCGAACCACAACGGTCACAAAGAGGATTAGGCGCATATGTTCGAATCAGTGGAGACCCTGCTGATCGAGCATGATGAGCTGCAGGAGCAGCTCGCCGATCCAGCGCTTCACTCGGATCCTGCTCGATCCAAAAAGGTCAACCGTCGCTACGCCGAGCTCAGCCGCATCATCGCGGCTTACCGGGAGTGGCAGCAGCTGACCGACGATGTCGCTGCGGCGACCGAGATGGCCGCAGAAGACGAGTCGTTCGCGGCCGAGCTGCCCGGCATGGCCGAGCAGCTCGAGGCGGCGACCGAGAAGCTGCGCCGGCTGCTCATCCCGCGTGACCCCAACGACGGCCGCGATGTCATCATGGAGATCAAGATGGGGGAGGGCGGCGCCGAGTCGGCCCTGTTCGCCGCCGACCTGCTGCGCATGTACCTGCACTACGCCGAGAGCAGGAAGTGGAAGACCGAGATCATCGAGCAGACCTCGAGCGACCTCGGCGGCATCAAGGATGTTCAGCTCGGCATCAAGGGCACCTCGACCGACCCCGCCCAGGGCGTCTGGGCGCACCTGAAGTACGAGGGCGGCGTGCACCGCGTGCAGCGCGTTCCCGCCACCGAGTCGCAGGGCCGCATCCACACCTCCGCAGCCGGCGTGCTCGTCTATCCCGAGGTCGATGAGCCCGAAGAGGTCGAGATCAGCCCGAACGACCTCAAGATCGACGTCTACCGCTCCAGCGGCCCCGGCGGCCAGTCGGTGAACACCACCGACTCCGCCGTGCGCATCACCCACCTTCCGACCGGCATCGTGGTCGCGATGCAGAACGAGAAGAGCCAGCTGCAGAACCGCGAGGCCGGCATGCGCGTGCTGCGCGCCCGTGTTCTCGCGAAGCAGCAGGAGGAGATCGACGAAGCGGCGAGTGCCGTGCGCAAGAGCCAGATCCGCACCATGGACCGCTCCGAGCGCATCCGCACCTACAACTTCCCCGAGAACCGCATCGCCGACCACCGCACCGGCTACAAGGCCTACAACCTCGACGCCGTGATGAACGGTGCCCTCGAGCCCGTCATCGACTCGTGCATCACGGCCGACGAAGAGGCCCGGCTCGCTGAGCTGGGCGCGTCGGCCGAATGAGCACGATGACCGCCCGATGAGTGTCGTCGAGGCCGACCGCATGGTCGATCGCCCCCTGACGGTGCGCAGCCTGCTCGAACGGTCGACGACCATCCTGGCCCGGGCCGGCGTGCCGACCCCCGAGGTCGACGCCGAGCTGCTGGCCGGCCACGTGCTCGGCGCGACCCGTGGGCAGGTTCAGGCGATGACGGTCACCGACCGCGTGCTGGCCGTCGACGACGCGGTGGCCATCACCGAGGCCGTCGAACGCCGGGCGGCACGGGAGCCCCTGCAGCACATCACCGGTACGACCGGCTTCCGCTCGCTCGAGTTGGCCGTCGGCCCCGGCGTCTTCGTGCCGCGCCCCGAGACCGAGTTCGTGGCGGGCCTCGCTATCGACTCACTTCGTGCGATGGCCGACGAGTCGCCGCTCGCGGTCGACCTCGGCACCGGCAGCGGCGCCATCGCCCTGTCGCTGGCGACCGAGGTGCCCCATGCACGGGTGGTCGCGGTCGAGAACTCGACGGCGGCCTTCGTCTGGGCGAAACAGAACTTCACGTCGGTGGATGCCCCCAACGCCCGCCTCGTCTTCATCGACCTCGCCGTGGCCCTGCCCGACCTCGACGGCCTCGTGTCGGTGGTGGTCTCGAACCCGCCCTACATTCCGGCCGGAGCCATCCCGCGCGATCCGGAGGTGCGCCTGCACGACCCCGAGCACGCCCTCTACGGCGGCGAAGACGGGCTCGACGTCGTGCGTGACGTGTCGCGAACCGCGCTGCGCCTGGTGCGCCCTGGTGGTGCGCTCGTCATCGAGCACGGCGAACTGCAGGGCGCGAGCATCCGGAGCCTGCTCGACGCCGACGGCTGGAACGCCACAGCGACCCACCGCGATCTCACCGGCCGCGACCGCGCCACCACCGCTCTGCGCTAGCCGCAAGCTATCATTGTGACCGATATGGCTGCCATCTACGACTGCACGGTTCCGGCCGAACTCCTCGCCGGAATGCGGCTCTCCCGGGCGGCGATCTCGCGCGGTGAGCTCGTCGTGATCCCCACCGACACGGTGTACGGCGTCGCCGCCGACGCCTTCACCCCGGCCGCCGTGCAGCGACTGCTCGACGCCAAGGGCCGCACCCGGCAGTCGCCGCCGCCGGTGCTCATCCCGAACCTCGCCACGCTCGACGCGCTGGCCGAGAGTGTCAGCGAACCGGTGCGCGCCCTGGCCGAGGCGTTCTGGCCCGGCGGCCTGACCATCGTCGTTCCGGCGCGCTCGTCGCTCCTGTGGGATCTGGGCGACACCGACGGCACCGTCGCCCTCCGCATGCCGGCCGACCCGCTCGCCCTCGAACTGCTGGCCGAGACGGGGCCGCTGGCCGTGTCGTCGGCGAACCTCACGGGCCAGCCCGCCGCCCTGAACGCCGCAGAGGCCGAACGGATGCTCGGCGACAGTGTCTCGGTGTATCTGCAGGCCGCCCCGCCCACCACGCCGCCCACCGGTCTGGCATCGACCATCATCGACGCGACCGACGACGAGCACATCACGATCATCCGGCACGGTGTGGTCACCGAGCAGCAGCTGCGTGCGCTCGTCGGTGACGCATTGTTCGACCCGAAGCGTGCCGAGCCGGCCGACGACGCCCCGCCGGCCGACGCCGCTGCCCTTCCGGCCGACGACGCTGCCCTTCCGGCCGATGACGCTGCCGTGCGCGCCGACGGCGCTGTCGTGCCGGCCGACGCCGCTGCCGTGCCGGCCGCCGACCCCACTGCGCGCCCTGCCGACGCTGCCGAGCCGGCCTAGTGCGCTTCTACCTCCTGATCGGCGCCATCTCCGCGATCGTGACCTTCGGGCTGGCGATCGTGGTCTACCGCCTGAGCATGAAGTACCGGCTCTACCCGAAGATCCGCGAACGCGACGTGCACACCCGCCCGACGCCGCGCCTCGGCGGGGTGGCCATGTTCCTCGGCATCGTGATCGCCACCGGCATCGCCTCGCAGATCAGCTGGTTCAGCCTCGTCTTCATGAACCCCGGGCCCATCCTGGCCATTCTGGGCGCCGCCTTCATCGTGGTCGCGCTGGGCGTCGCCGACGACATCTGGGATCTCGACTGGGTCGTCAAGCTCGCCGGGCAGATCATCGCCGCCCTGCTGCTGGCCTGGCAGGGGGTGCAGATCGTCTCGTTGCCGATCGGCGGCCGCACCATCGGCTCGAGCGGAATGTCGCTGTTCATCACCGTGCTCGCCATCGTGCTGGTGATGAACGCCATCAACTTCATCGACGGGCTCGACGGGCTCGTCGCGGGCGTGGCCATCATCGCCAACAGCGTGTTCTTCTTCTACAGCTACATGCTCACCAAGCTGACCAGCCCCACCGACTACTTCAACCTGGCGTCGCTCATCACCGCGGTGCTGATCGGCGCGTGCATCGGCTTCCTGCCGCTCAACTGGCACCCCGCGAAGCTCTTCATGGGCGACGCCGGTTCGATGCTGGTCGGGCTGCTGATGGCGACGAGCGCGATCGCCGTGACGGGGCAGATCGACCCGACGCCCCTGGGTCGTTCGCAGCTGCTGCCGGCGTTCATCCCGATTCTGCTGCCCTTCGCCATTCTCGTTCTGCCCCTGCTCGACTTCGGGCTCGCGGTGTTCAGGCGGCTGCGGGCGGGCAAGAGCCCGTTCAGCGCAGACCGCAAGCATCTGCACCACCGGATGCTCGACATGGGTCACTCGAAACTGCACGCGGTGCTCATCTTCTATGCTTGGACGGCGGTCATCTCGATCGGCTGCCTGCTGTTCTTCGTGTTGAACCCGTACTGGCTCGCCTTCGTGTTCCTCGGGGTGGGCGTGGTGATCTGCACCGTGCTCACGCTCGCTCCGCTCACCCGGCGCAAGGCTCTCGAGGCGACGGTGCAGCTCGCGCCGGCCGCGAGCATGATCTCGACCGAGGGCGCCAGCCTCGACCCGCTCGATGTGGCCAGCGATGAAAAGGATGTCTGAACCCGTGCCTGCCGACAGAACCCCCGGTGACCGCACCCCCGGTGACCGCGCCCCCGGTGGCGCGCCAGGTGCCGGCGCCCCCGTGACCCTCAGCTCGACACCGGTGCTGGTGCGCTCGCTGAAGCTCGCCGCGCTTCTCACGGTGGTGCTCATCGTGGTCGGGGGAGTGGTGGGCTATGCCGTCGACGGCTGGGTGGGGGTGACCAGCGCGGTCATCGGTGCTGCGATGTCGTTCGTCTTCCTCGGCATCACCGCCGGCAGCATCCTGGTCGCCAACCGCTCGTACTCGTCGCCGCTGTTCACAGTGACGTTCTTCGCCATCGTGCTCGGTTCGTGGATCCTCAAGTTCGTGCTGTTCATCGTCGCCGCGCTGCTGCTTCGCGACCAGCCATGGATCGACAAGTTCGTGCTCTTCGGCTTTCTGATCATCGGCGTCGTGCTGACGCTCGTGGTCGATGTGGTCGTGGTCGCCCGCACCCGCCTGCCGTACGTGAGCGACGTGGCACTTCCACAGCAAGTTCTACCGAATGTCGAAAAGAGGGCCGAAAACGGCTCGAATCGGCCCGAATCAGGGGAACACGATTAGTTCTCAGGCCCAAAAGCTTGATAGGCTGAACATGTTCGTTCCGCTGCCCGCGGCTGGTCGCCTGTAACAATGAAGCTACAGTTCATGAGTTTTGGTACCCAGTTCAGGTCTGCAGCACCCCCCACTATTCGTCGACGCGAGAGCCGAGCTCCACGCCCCGAAACAGGAGAAAGCGCTGATATCTAACGCTGTAAACCTGCTAGCCCCGTTAGCAACCGATGAAGGTGGCTTCACGGGTCCCTCCATCAATGAATTCTTTCCTGATGTGCTGTTGTTCGCGGGCACCCCCTTCGAGATCAACCGCATCATGATCATCCGGTTCATCGCGGTAGCAGCCATCCTCATCATCTTCTACGTCGGCACGCGCCGAATGAAGATCGTTCCGGGCCGGTTCCAGAGCCTCGTCGAGATGGGGCTCGACTTCGTTCGGGTCAACATCGCCGAAGACCTGCTGGGCAAGAAAGACGGCCGCCGCTTCCTGCCGATCCTGACGACCATGTTCTTCATGATCCTGCTGTTCAACCTGACGGGTATCATCCCGCTGCTGAACATCGCGGGCACGTCGGTCATCGGTGTGCCGATCGTGCTGGCCATCGTGTCGTACGTGTGCTTCATCTACGCCGGCATCCGCAAGCACCCGGGCGCGTTCTTCAAGAACGCCCTGTTCCCGCCCGGGGTTCCGAAGCCGATCTACATCATCGTCGCGCCCATCGAGTTCATCTCGACGTTCGTGCTGCGCCCCATCACGCTGACGCTGCGACTGTTGATGAACATGGTCGTCGGCCACCTGCTGCTGGTGCTCTTCTTCTCGGCGACGTCGTTCTTCCTGTTCACCGCAGGCGGCTGGTTCGCGCTGTTCGGCATCGGCACCCTGGCCTTCGGCTTCGTCTTCACGCTGTTCGAGATCCTCGTCGCGGTACTGCAGGCGTACGTCTTCACTCTTCTCACCGGTGTCTACATCCAGCTCGCGCTGGCCGACGAACACTGATCATCTCCACCATTTAGCACCACCCCACAAACGAAGGCAGCCCGGCGACCGCCGGATTCGCCCCTACGGAAGGAAACAACGTGGCAGACATTTCGACCCTTGCGGAGCTCAGCGGCAACATCGCAACCGTCGGCTATGGCCTCGCAGCCATCGGCCCGGCCATCGGTGTCGGTATCGTGGTCGGCAAGACCATCGAGGGCGTCGCCCGCCAGCCCGAGCTCGCCGGCCGACTCCAGGTGCTGATGTACATCGGTATCGCGTTCACCGAGGCGCTCGCGTTCATCGGTATCGCCGTCGGCTTCATCTTCGTCTGACGATCTCCCCTTACCGAACCTCGAGTTTAGAAAGGAGGCACGATGTCGAACTCCTACGCTGTCATCCAGCAGAGCACTGTGCTCGCCGCTGAGGCGACGCACAACCCGATCCTGCCCGAGACCCCAGACCTGCTCTGGGGCGCGGTGTGCTTCATCGTCTTGCTGGTCTTCTTCTGGCGCCTTGTGCTGCCTCGCATGAAGAAGCTGCTCGACGAGCGCGGCGAAGCGATCGAAGGCAACATCGAGAAGGCCGACGTGGCGCAGAAAGAGGCCGAAGCGCTTCTCGAGCAGTACACGGCCCAGCTCTCCGACGCCCGCGTCGAAGCCGGTTCGATTCGCGAGCAGGCCCGCGCCGACGGCCAGCGCATCCTCGCCGAACTCAAAGAACAGGCCAACAACGAGGCCGCCCGCATCGCGGCGACGGCCCAGTCGCAGATCGAGGCCGAGCGCCAGGCGGCCGTCGTGTCGCTGCGCAGCGAGGTCGGCTCACTCGCGATCGACCTGGCTTCGGGCGTCATCGGTGAGAGCCTCACCGACGACAAGCGCTCCGCTGCCATCGTCGACCGCTTCCTCGCCGACCTCGAGGCCAGCGAGGCCGCGTCGAGTGGCGCGTCGGCGACGCCGTCGGCCAACGGGGCGGTGTCGTCGTAACCATGGGTAGCGCAAGCAGAGAGGCACTGGCTTCGTCGAAGGCCGCCATCGAGGCTGTCGCCCCGGGCGCCCTGACGCTGTCGGTCGGCGAAGACCTCTTCGCCGCCGGCCGCATCATCGGCTCGTCGGCGCATTTCCGTGCCCTTCTCAGTGACCCGGCGAGCGAGGGTGCCGACAAGACGGCACTCATCGACCGCGTGTTCCGTGACGACCTCGCTCCCGATGCGCTGTCACTGCTGACAGCCGTAGCGTCGGCGAACTGGTCGACTCCGGATGACCTGCTGGGCGGCATCGAAGAAGTGGCCCTGCGGGTGATCGCCTTGAGCGCTCCCGCCGGTGTCTCGATCGACGCCGAGCTGTTCGGGTTCGCCAAGGCCGTCTCCTCGGATTCGGCCCTCGAACTCGCGGTGAGTTCGTCGTTCGGATCACCCGAGGCCAAGGTGGCGCTCGTCAACGCCCTGCTGCAGGGCAAGGTGTCCGAGCAGACCGTCGTGATCGTCAGGCACCTGGTGCTGCAACCTCGCGGCCGCCGCATCGAAGAGCTGCTCAACACCGCTGCCAGTATCGTCGCCGACACCAACAACCAATCCATCGCCACCGTCACGAGCGCTGCCCCCATCGCTCCGGCGCAGCTCGACCGGCTTCGAGCGGCCCTGGGCCGCTCCTACGGTCGTGAGCTCACCATCAACGAGGTCGTCGACCCGTCGGTGCTCGGCGGCCTTCGGGTGCAGATCGGTGCCGACGTCATCGACGGCAGCATCGAGTCGCGGCTGAACGACCTGCGCCTCAGACTCACGGCATAACGCACGCATCGGCCGCCCGGCGGCGCATACTTTCACTATCAACACATAAGGATTGGCAATGGCAGAACTAACGATCAGCCCCGACGAGATCCGCAACGCCCTGCAGGACTTCGTCAAGTCGTACGAGCCCACCGCCGCCGGCGCCGTCGAGGTCGGAACGGTCATCGACGCCGCCGACGGCATCGCGCACGTGCAGGGCCTGCCCGGCGTGATGGCCAACGAGCTCATCACGTTCGCCGACGGCACCCTGGGCCTGGCTCAGAACCTCGAGCAAGACGAGATCGGTGTCATCGTTCTCGGCGAGTTCAGCGGCATCGTCGAGGGCATGCAGGTCAAGCGCACGGGTGAGGTGCTCTCGGTACCCGTGGGCGACGCCTACCTCGGCCGCGTGGTCGACCCCCTGGGCAACCCGATCGACGGGCTCGGCGAGATCGTCACCACCGAGCGCCGCGCCCTCGAGTTGCAGGCGCCCGGCGTGATGAGCCGCAAGAGCGTGCACGAGCCCATGCAGACCGGCATCAAGGCGATCGACGCCATGATCCCGATCGGCCGCGGCCAGCGCCAGCTGATCATCGGCGACCGCCAGACCGGCAAGACGGCCATCGCGATCGACACGATCATCAACCAGAAGGCCAACTGGGAGTCGGGCGACACCAACAAGCGGGTGCGCTGCATCTACGTCGCCATCGGCCAGAAGGGCTCGACCATCGCCTCGGTGAAGGGCGCCCTCGAAGACGCCGGAGCGATGGAGTACACCACCATCGTCGCCTCGCCCGCGTCAGACCCCGCCGGCTTCAAGTACCTCGCGCCCTACACCGGTTCGGCCATCGGCCAGCACTGGATGTACGACAGCAAGCACGTTCTCATCATCTTCGACGACCTGTCGAAGCAGGCGGAGGCCTACCGCGCCGTGTCGCTGCTGCTGCGTCGCCCGCCGGGACGTGAGGCGTACCCCGGTGACGTCTTCTACCTGCACTCCCGTCTGCTCGAGCGTTGTGCCAAGCTCTCTGACGAACTCGGCGCCGGCTCGATGACCGGCCTTCCGATCATCGAGACCAAGGCGAACGACGTGTCGGCGTACATCCCGACCAACGTGATCTCGATCACCGACGGCCAGATCTTCCTGCAGAGCGACCTGTTCAACGCCAACCAGCGCCCCGCGGTCGACGTGGGCATCTCGGTGTCGCGCGTCGGTGGCGACGCCCAGGTGAAGAGCATCAAGAAGGTCTCCGGAACGCTGAAGCTCGAGCTGGCCCAGTACCGCTCGCTCGAGGCGTTCGCGATGTTCGCCTCCGACCTCGATGCGGCCTCCCGCCGCCAGCTCGCCCGTGGTGCACGCCTGACCGAGCTGCTCAAGCAGCCGCAGTACTCGCCGTACCCCGTCGAAGAGCAGGTCGTCTCGATCTGGGCCGGCACGAACGGCAAGCTCGACGAGGTTCCGGTCGAAGACATCCTGCGGTTCGAGCGCGAGTTGCTCGACTACTTCGGTCGCAACACCGAGGTGCTCACCAAACTGCGCGACACCAACGTGCTCTCCGACGACATCGTCGAGGCGCTCGAGTCGGGTGTCGACAAGTTCAAGCTCGAGTTCCAGACCGGTGAGGGCAAGCCCCTCGCTTCTGTCGGCAACGAGAAGTTCGACGCCAGCGACAAGGAAGACGTCAACCAAGAGAAGATCGTCAAGGGTCGCAGGTAATCCATGGCAGCTCAGCTGAGGGTCTACCGGCAGAAGATCAAGTCTGCCCAGACGACCAAGAAGATCACGAGGGCGATGGAGCTGATCTCCGCCTCGCGCATCCAGAAGGCGCAGGGGAGGGTCGCGGCATCCTCTCCCTACGCCCGCGCGGTGACGCGTGCGGTGTCGGCGGTGGCCACGTACTCCAACGTCGACCACATTCTGACCACCGAGCCTGAGAAGGTCGAGCGCGCGCTCGTCGTCGTGTTCGCCTCTGACCGTGGCCTGGCCGGCGCCTTCAGCTCCAGCGTGCTCAAAGAGGCCGAGCAGCTCACCACCCTGCTGCGCAGCGAGGGCAAAGAGGTCGAGTACTACCTGGTCGGCCGCAAGGCCGCCGCGTACTTCTCGTTCCGCAAGCGCGCCGCCCTGCAGACGTGGACGGGCGGAACCGACCAGCCCACGTTCGAGGTCGCCAAGGAGATCGCCGACTCGCTCGTCGATGTCTTCGTCAAAGACGCGGGCGAGGGTGGCGTCGACGAGATCCACATCGTGTACAACCGCTTCGTCAGTATGGTGTCGCAGGTTCCCGAGATCGTGCGCCTGCTGCCCCTCGAGGTCGTCGAAGAGATGGAAGCGCCCGCCGAGCACGAGGTACTGCCGCTCTACGAGTTCGAGCCCGAGGTCGGCGATGTGCTCGACGCCCTGCTTCCGGTCTACATCGAGAGCCGTATCTTCAACGCCATGCTGCAGAGTGCCGCGTCTGAGCACGCAGCCCGCCAGCGCGCGATGAAGTCGGCCAGCGACAACGCCGACAAGCTCATCCGCGACTACACGCGCCTCGCCAACAACGCCCGCCAGTCAGAGATCACGCAGCAGATCTCTGAGATCGTCGGCGGCGCTGACGCATTGACTCCCGCTCGCTAGCCCCGGGCCCACGAAGAAGTTCTACGAGAAGGATAAGAGTTATGACTCCGACAGCAACCGACACCGCGCCCGCTGCCGCCGACGAGAAGGTCGCTGGCATCGGTCGCATCGCGCGGGTCACCGGGCCCGTCGTCGACATCGAGTTTCCGCACGACGCGATTCCGGGCATCTACAACGCCCTGAAGTCGACTGTGACGATCGAGGGTGAGACCCGCGCCATCACGTTCGAGGTCGCGCAGCACCTCGGCGACGACCTGGTGCGCGCCATCTCGCTGAACCCGACCGATGGTCTGGTACGCGGCCAGGAGGTCACCGACACCGGAGCGCCCATCTCGGTGCCCGTCGGCGACGTCACCAAGGGCAAGGTCTTCAACGTCATCGGCGACGTGCTCAACGCCGACGCCGACGGAACGATCAACGGCGAGAAGATCGAGATCACCGAGCGCTGGCCCATCCACCGCCAGCCCCCGGCGTTCGACCAGCTCGAGTCGAAGACGACTCTGTTCGAGACCGGCATCAAGGTGATCGACCTGCTGACCCCGTACGTACAGGGTGGCAAGATCGGCCTGTTCGGCGGTGCCGGCGTGGGCAAGACGGTGCTCATCCAGGAGATGATCCAGCGCGTGGCGCAAGACCACGGTGGTGTGTCGGTGTTCGCCGGGGTCGGCGAGCGCACCCGTGAGGGCAACGACCTGATCATGGAGATGGAGGAGGCGGGCGTCTTCGACAAGACCGCGCTTGTCTTCGGCCAGATGGACGAGCCGCCGGGAACGCGACTCCGCGTCGCCCTCTCGGCCCTGACCATGGCGGAGTACTTCCGCGACGTTCAGAAGCAAGACGTGCTGCTCTTCATCGACAACATCTTCCGCTTCACGCAGGCCGGTTCAGAGGTCTCCACGCTGCTCGGCCGCATGCCGTCGGCCGTGGGTTACCAGCCGAACCTCGCCGACGAGATGGGTGTTCTGCAAGAGCGCATCACCTCGACGCGTGGCCACTCGATCACGTCGCTGCAGGCCATCTACGTTCCCGCCGACGACTACACCGACCCGGCTCCGGCGACCACCTTCGCCCACCTGGATGCCACGACCGAGCTCTCTCGTGAGATCGCGTCGCGCGGCCTGTACCCGGCCGTCGACCCGCTGACCTCGACCAGCCGTATCCTCGACCCCCGCTACCTGGGCGCCGACCACTACAACACGGCCGTTCGCGTCAAGGCGATTCTGCAGAAGAACAAGGAACTGCAGGAGATCATCGCGATCCTCGGTGTCGACGAGCTCTCTGAAGAAGACAAGATCACCGTCTCGCGTGCGCGTCGCATCCAGCAGTTCCTGTCGCAGAACACCTACATGGCGAAGAAGTTCACCGGTGTCGAAGGTTCGACGGTTCCGTTGAAAGACACCATCGAGTCGTTCACGGCGATCGCGAACGGCGACTTCGACCACGTGGCCGAGCAGGCCTTCTTCAACGTCGGAAGCATCTCTGACGTCGAAGAGAAGTGGGCCCAGATTCAGAAGGAAGACGGCTAAGCATGGCCGACGTGAGCGACCAGGCTCCGCTGCAGGTGAGCGTCGTCGCCGCCGACCACGAGGTGTGGTCGGGCGGGGCGCGCCAGGTGATCGCGAAGACGACCGAGGGCGAGATCGGTATTCTGCGCGGCCACGAGCCGCTGCTGGCGATTCTCTCCGAGGGTGAGGTGCGCGTCACGCTGCCCGACGGCAAGCGCATCGTGGCCCAAGCCGACGAGGGGTTTCTCTCCGTCGAGAACGACCGCGTCACCATCGTGGCGCGCGCGGCAGAGCTGGTCTCCTAGCCCGATGGCGGCACATTCGCATTGTTAGTCGTTCTGCCCCCGTCTGAGACCAAACGAGACGGCGGTACGGATGATCGGCTCGACGTGTCCTCCCTGCGCTTTGCGCGACTGAGGCCACGCCGAGCCGAACTCGTTCGGGCCGTTCGCACTCTCGCTCGCGACCGCGAGGCGACCATCGCTGCGTTGAAGCTCGGTCGCACCCAGTATGACGAGATCGATCGCAACCGGCGGCTGACGCTGTCGCCGACGATGCCCGCGCTCGACCGGTACACCGGGGTGGTCTTCGACGCGATCGACGCGCCCACCCTCACAGCGGACGCCCTTGGGTTCGCGGGCGAGCACGTCGTCATACAGTCCGCCCTGTTCGGCCCGATCGGGGCGCTCGATCGCATTCCCGCCTATCGACTGTCGCACGACTCGCGGCTGCCGGGTGTCTCGCTGAAGAAGCACTGGGGGCCGGGCGGCTCACGCGCGCTCCTCGACGAGCCGGGCCTACTGCTCGATCTGCGGTCGGAGGGCTACGTCGCGCTGTCGCCGGTGAACGATCGCCCGAACTCCTACTTCCTCCGGGTGCTGACCGTGGGCGACGACGGGGCGGTGCGCGCCCTGAACCATTTCAACAAGACCGCGAAGGGCCGCCTCACCCGCGCGCTGCTCGACGCGGGCATCTCCTTCGACGCCGTCGACGACCTGATCGACTGGGCACGCGCCGCCGGCTTCGACCTCACCCGTTCGGGCCCGGCCGAGCTCTCCCTCGTCGTCTGACTTCTCAGTCGACGGCGCAGAAGCAGCCCTCGACGTGGTCGTCGACGAGACCAGCCGACTGCATCAGGGCGTACATCGTGGTCGGGCCGACGAAGCGGAAGCCGTGGGAACGCAACTCTCTGCTGAGCGCCACCGACTCGGGTGTGGTCGCCACGAAGTCGCCGAACGAGCGCGGCCGGGGCCGCTTCGTCGTGGGCTCGAAGCTCCACACCAGCGCATCCAGTGCGCCTGCGCCGCGCTCGTCGATGAGCGCCCGCGCCGCCCGAGCGTTGCCGATGGCCGCCTCGATCTTTCCGCGGTGCCTGATGATCGACGCGTCTCCGACCAGGCGCTGCACGTCGGCGTCAGTGAAGTCGGCGACCGTCTCGATGTCGAAGTCGTCGAACGCGGCACGGAAGGCTGGGCGCCGCCGGAGGATCGTGATCCACGACAGGCCGGCCTGAAATCCTTCGAGGCAGATCTTCTCGTACAGCCGCTGGTCGGAGTGCAGGGGTTTGCCCCACTCGTTGTCGTGGTAGGGCCGGTAGTCGGGGTCGTCACCCGCCCAGACGCAGCGCGCCTTGCCGTCGTCGCCCACCACGAGGGCTGCACGCGGCACCGACGGCGTGGGCGGCACATCTGCGGCGTCGGGCGCCGAGGGCACGGTCGATGTGTCGCTCACAGGTGACCGATGCTTTCGTGGTCGAGCAGCCACACCTTGGTGGGCACCCCGTTGCCGGCGCTGTACCCCGTGATGCGCAGGTTCGACGCCAGCACCCGATGGCACCCCACGATGATGGGGATGGGATTGGCGCCGACCGCCCCGCCCACGGCGCGACCCGACCCCGGTCGGCCGGCGGCCAGCCCGAGTTCTCCGTAGGAGACGTATTCGCCCCAGCCGACGCGCTGCAGCTGCCGCCAGATTTCGCGCTGGAACGCTGTTCCGCGCAGCGTCAGCGGCAGGTCGAACGTCGTGCGGGTGCCGGCGAAGTACTCGGTGAGCTGGGTGACCGCCTCGTCGAGCAGGGCGTTCGAGCCGTCGGGCAGCCCGTCGTGGGGGAGGGCGAACCCGCGCTCGATGCTGAGCGAGGTGATCGCTTCATCGTCGGCTGTCAATTCGAGCCGGCCGATGGGGCTGTTCATACGGGAGAGGAACGCAGGGGGAGTGCGCCAGGCGGGCGCCCTGGGTGTTATCACGCTCGGAGCCGAAGCCGAAGCCGGAGCCTGAGCCGGAGCCGGAGCCTGAGCCTGAGCCGGTGCAGCGGCGGAAGCCTGTGCAGGAGCAAGTGCGGGTGCTGTCATGTCTCGACACTATCGCCGGCCGGCGGGGTGGGGCTGGCCCGCATCAGACATTGTGGAGAGAAGCAAAACACGCCGATTGTGGAGGAGTGATGGCAAGGCGGGTAGCGTGGGGATGCCATGGACTCCCTCTCTGCGCACCGCGACTTCGGCTCTGCTGCCCTCAACGAATCCGATGTCGAGCGCGATCCCTTCGTGCAGTTCGGCAGGTGGCTGTCTGACGCCGAGGGGGCGGGGCTCTCTGAGCCGAACGCCATGGTGCTCTCGACGGTCGACGCCGACGGCGTGCCGAGCAGCCGCACGGTTCTGCTCCGGGGGGTTCGCGCGGGCGGCTTTGAGTTCTTCACGAACTACGACTCGCGCAAGGGCGAGGCCTTGCGCGTGCATCCGGTCGCCTCGGTGGTGTTTCCGTGGTACACCCTGCAGCGCCAGGTCATTGTGACGGGCGATGTCGCACGGGTGACGGAGGCAGAGAGCGACACGTACTTCGCCGGCCGCCCCCACAAGTCGCAGATCGCCGCGCTGGCGAGTCATCAGTCGCAGCCGATCTCGTCGCGAGCAGAGCTCGAGTCGCGAGTGCTCGAGCTGTCGGCGCGGTACCCCGACGGTACCGCCGTACCGCGGCCGGAGAACTGGGGCGGCTTTCGCCTTCGACCCACCCGTTTCGAGTTCTGGAAGGGGCGCCGCTCGCGCCTGCACGACCGCCTCGTGTACACCCCGGCCGAGTCGTCTGGCTGGCGCCTGGTGCGCCTGCAGCCCTGAGACTGCGTCTGCAGCCCTGACACTGCGTCTGCAGCCCCGACACTGCGTCTGCCCACCTGGCGCCTGCACGTCTTCGACACGTCGGTAACGAGGTGGTTTGGCGAGGGCACGGCACCCAAGTGGCCGCAGTCAGGGGTGGGTGCGTGAGTGGCCGGGGTCAGGCAGGGCGCGCGTCGGTGCCGCGGTCATGGGTCGGCCCGTGAGTGGTCGGGGTGGGGCGTGTCGCGTCAGTGGCCCGTGAGGGGGCCGAGAAGGCGGGCGGTTCGGGATGCCCGTGCCGTCAGCTGCTCTTCGCGGTCGGCCAGGTCGGCTGAGGCCAGGCCGAGGTTCGCGCCGATGAAGCGCAGTGGCTCGGGCTCCCAGCGCGGCGAGACGTGGTTCACCCACGGCAGTCGGGTGAGGTCGTAGGGCACTGCCGCGCTGCTGACACCTCTTCCGGAGGCCCCGCCGGCACCCGCGCCCGCACCCGAGCTCCCGCCCGCGCCCGCGACGTGGCTCGCGTCGACCCCTGTCAGCAGGGCGGCCAGCGTGCGCCCCGCGAGGTTCGTCGTGCTGAGACCGTCGCCCACGTAGCCGCCCGCGAACGCCACCCCCGTGCGCGCGTTGTAGTTCACCGTCGCGTGCCAGTCGCGCGAGACGCCGAGCGGACCACCCCAGCGGTGCGTCACCTCGGCGTCGAACGCGTCGGGGAAGAGGTCGACGAGCGTGGCGGCGAGGTGGTCGAAGACACGAGCAACCTGGTCGTAGGCCGGGCGGATGCTCGACCCCCAGTGGTACCGCGCTCCGCGCCCGCCGAAGGCGAACCGGTTGTCGGCCGTGCGCTGGCCGTAGATCAGCAAGTGCCGGTAGTCGCTGAAGGTGGTGCCGTGGGGTATGCCCACCGAGTTCCAGAACGCGTCGGGCAGAGGTTCGGTCGCGATCATGAGCGAGTAGAGCGGCATGATGCGCCGGCCGACGCCGGGCAGCTGCGAGCCGTAGGCCTCGGTGGCGATGACGATCTGCTTCGCCCGCACCCCGCCCTCGTCGCCGCCGACGAACTCGACCCGGCCCGACGACCAGCCCGTCACCTCGGTGTGCTCGTAGATCGTGACGCCGAGCCCCTCGACCACGTCGGCCAGCCCGCGCACGAGCTTCAGGGGGTGCAGCCGCGCGCACGCCGGGTCGAAGGTGGCACCGCGGGCACCCGCCGGATGCCCGGCAGCAGCCACCGGATCGCCGGCCCCACCAGCCCTCGCCCCGAACTCCCGGTACTCCACGAGGTCGACCCCGAACCGCGCGGCCTCCAGCACGTCGGCCCGCGCCGCCTGCTCCTGCACGGCGTTCATCGCGTAGACGAGCGTGCCGCCCTGAACGAAGTCGCACGAGATGCCCTCGGCCGCGGTCACGGCGCCCATCTCGGCGACCGTGTCGACCATGGCCTGCCGCATGGCCACCGCGCGCCTGAACCCGTACGTCCGCTCCAGCGACGCCGCCGACCTCGGAAACAAGGCCGAACACCAGCCGCCGTTGCGTCCCGATGCGCCGAAGCCCACCGTCTCCTTCTCGAGCACGACAATCGACAGCGCCGGGTCGGCCCTGGCCAGGTAGTAGGCGGTCCAGAGCCCGGTGAGGCCAGCGCCCACGATGCACACGTCGGCGTCGATGGTGCCCGCTGCCGACGCTCGCGGGTGCCCGGCCGGCGCCGACTCGGCCCAGTAGCTCTGCCCGCTCATCCACTCACCCGTCGCCTCACCGGCCCGCTCACTGTCGCGCCCTGCCAGCTAGCTCACACTCACAGTCGCGCCCGGCCGACGCGCTCACAAGTGCGCCCGGCCGACGCCCCCGAACCTGCACACACCGACTCAGAGCCTGGCCCAGGCCTCGGTGAGCACCGACCGCAGAATACCCTCGATCTCGTCGAACTCGGGCTGGCCGATGGTGAGGGGCGGGGCGAGCTGAATCACGGGGTCGCCCCGGTCATCCGCGCGGCAGTACAGCCCGGCGTCGAACAGCGCCTTCGACAGGAAGCCGCGCAGCAGCCGCTCTGACTCGTCGTCGTCGAAGGTCTCTTTGGTGGCCTTGTCTTTGACGAGCTCGATGCCGAAGAAGTAGCCGTCACCGCGCACGTCGCCGACGATCGGCAGGTCGTTGAGCTTCTCGAGCGTCGAACGGAACGCAGGCGAGTTCTCGCGCACCCGTTCGTTCAGTTTCTCTTCTTCGAAGATGTCGAGGTTCGCCAGGGCCACCGCGGCAGACACCGGATGCCCGCCGAACGTGTACCCGTGATAGAACGACGTCGTACCGTGCTTGAACGGCTCGTACACCTTGTCGCTCACGATCGTGGCACCGATGGGGGAGTACCCGCTCGTCATGCCCTTCGCGCAGGTGATCATGTCGGGCACGTAACCGTATTCGTCGCAGGCGAACATGTGGCCGATGCGGCCGAACGCGCAGATGACCTCGTCGCTCACCAGCAGCACGTCGTACTTGTCGCAGATCTCGCGAACGCGCTGGAAATAGCCGGGGGGCGGCGGAAAACAGCCGCCCGAGTTCTGCACCGGCTCGAGGAAGACCGCCGCGACGGTCTCCGGGCCCTCGAACTCGATCATCTCCTCGATGCGGTTCGCGGCCCACACCCCGAATTGCTCGAGGTCGTCGCCGTGCTCGGGGGCACGATAGAAGTTCGTGTTCGGCACCCGGAAGCCGCCGGGTGTCACCGGCTCGAACATCTCCTTCATGGCGGGGATGCCGGTGATCGCCAGCGCCCCCTGCGGTGTGCCGTGGTAGGCCACCGCGCGCGAGATCACCTTGTGCTTGGTGGGCCGGCCCTGCAGCTTCCAATAGTACTTGGCGAGCTTGAAGGCGGTCTCGACGGCCTCGCCGCCGCCGGTGGAGAAGAACACGCGGTTGAGGTCGCCAGGTGCGTAGCCCGCGAGCCGGTCGGCGAGTTCGATGGCCGACGGATGCGCGTACGACCACAGCGGAAAGAACGACAGTTCGGCGGCCTGCTTGGCCGCGACCTCGGCCAGGCGCTGGCGCCCGTGCCCGGCATTCACCACGAACAGGCCCGAGAGGCCGTCGAAGTACTTCTTGCCCCTGCTGTCCCAGATGTGGTGACCGTCGCCCTTGACGATGATGGGAACGCCGCCGCCGTCTTCCATCACAGACTGGCGCGCGAAGTGCATCCAGAGGTGGTCTTTGGCCTTCTGCTGCAGGTCGTCTTCGTCGTACGTCGTCATGCGTTATCTCGTTCCCCAGTTGTAGAGCTGCTTGTGCAGCTTCAGATAGACGAAGGTCTCGGTCGAGAGCACCCCCGGCAGCGTTCTGATGTCGTTGTTCAGCAGGGTGATCAGGTCGTCGTCGTTCTCGCAGACGACCTCGACCATGATGTCGAAGGTGCCGGCGGTGAGCACGACGTAGTCGACCGCCGAGAGGGCGGCCAGAGCATCCGCGACCAGGCGGGTGTCGCCGGTGACCTTGAGGCCGACCATCGCCTGGCGGTAGAAGCCGAGCTGCAGCGGGTCGGTCACGGCGACGATCTGCATCACGCCGGTTTCGGTGAGCTTCTGCACCCGCTGCCGCACGGCGGCCTCGCTGAGGCCGACGGCCTTGCCGATCTCGGCGTACGACCGTCGGCCGTCGTCTTGCAGTTGCTCGATGATGGCCTTCGACGTCTCGTCGAGGTGTGCAGAGCGCGGCCTGGTGGTCATGGCTCGATTCTGTCAGTGCGATCGCGGCTCGGCAAGCGGATCCGAAGCTGTTTCGTCTGTTCACCGACGAGATTCGAAGATTTGCCGTCGAGCGCACATCAGCGCCGACGGCCGGCACGGTCTGGGGTGCTGCGCACTCGTCTACAGTTGTGACGTGGAGCTGTGCACCCGAAGTCGCAGCTGGTCAGAGAGAGAATCCGCGTGACGCAAATCGGCGAGAGAACAGCGACGTTCCGCGTCAGCAGCCCGGTCGACGCGGGGGAGTCATACCTCGTCTCGTGGGCCGCGCTCACCGACGTGGGCAAGCGCAGGGCCGTGAACGAAGACAGTGTGGTCGCGCATCCGCCGATCTTCGCCGTTGCCGACGGCATGGGCGGCCACGCGGCCGGCGACGTGGCCAGCGACGCGGTCGTGACCCGGCTGGGCGCGGTCGGCGACGAACCCTTCACCACCGGAGACGTGATCGACGAGGCGCTGTCGCTCGCACTCACCGACATCGACCTCGTGGGCGACGAGACCACCCTCGGCACCGGAACCACCGTGACGGGCGTGGCCCTGAGCCTCGTCGACGGTCACCCGAAGTGGGCCGTGTTCAACATCGGCGACTCGCGGGTGTACCAGCTGCTGAACGGCACGCTCGAGCGCCTGACGGTCGACCACTCGGTGGTGCAAGAGCTGGTGGATGCCGGGCTGATCACCGCCGAACAGGCCGAGACCCATCCCGACAGCAACATCATCACCCGTGCCGTGGGTTTTCACGAGAAGCCGGTGCCCGACTACTCGCTGCTCGACATCGTCGCGGGCCAGCGCATCCTGGTCTGCAGCGACGGACTCACCAAGGAGCTCACCGACCACGGCATCGCGCACTATCTGCGGCGCGAAGGATCGGCCTGGCAGACCGCGTCGTCGTTGGTGGAGGCGGCGCTCACGAACGGCGGCCGCGACAACGTCACGGTGCTGGTCATCGACGTTGCCGCCGAGTAGACACCGGCCGCCGCGGGCATCCACTCGCCGTTTCTGAGAGAACACACCGACAACGGATCCATCGGTGATAGCGCGAAATCGATGCTGATTTCGTGAAGATTGTGTTTCGGAATGGCTCTTTTCGTGAGTGAAGCTGTCATCGGGCAACGGGGTATGCCAGTATCGAGAAACCCGATTCCGCCCCGCCTACAGCTCGAGGAGTGATACACCCGTGCCACTGCAGCCGCCGCAAGACCCGATGATCATCGAAGCCATCAAACACTCGCAGGCGATGCAGAGGGCCAAGCGGCTCAGCATGAGCCGTCGCGGGTTTCTCGGCACGCTCGGCCTCGGCGCCGGGGCACTGACGCTGGCTGCCTGTGCCCCGCAGACGGCGGCGAAGGCCGCTCTCACGCCCGCCACCGATGTCTCGGCGACCGACAAGACGCTGGTGTGGGACAACTGGCCCGCCTACATGGATGAAGACGACGAGGGCAACTACCCCACGCTCATGGCGTTCCAGCAGCAGTCGGGCATCGAGGTCACCTACAACGTGGCGGTCGACGACAACAACACCTACTACGCCAAGGTCAAAGACCAGCTGGCGCTCGGCCAAGACATCGGTACCGACACGGTGTGCCTCACCGACTGGATGGTCGCCCGCCTGGTGCGCCTCGGGTACCTGCAGAACCTCGACCACGCGAACATCCCGAACATCTCGAACCTCAGCGCCGCCTTCGCGAACCCCGACTTCGACAAGGGCCGCCAACTGTCGCTGCCGTGGCAGGGCGGCTTCGCCGGCATCTGCTGGAACACCGAGAAGGTGCCGAACGGGCTGAAGAGCATCGACGACCTGTGGAGCGCCGACCTCAAGGGCCGCGTGGGCGTGCTGAGCGAGATGCGCGACACCCTCGGCCTCATCATGCTGTCGCAGGGCACCGACATCACCGGCGGCTGGGGCGATGCCGAGATGGGCAAGGCCGTCGACGCGCTCACCGAACAGGTGACCAACGGCCAGATCCGCAACATCAAGGGCAACCAGTACCTCAATGACCTGCAGAACGAAGACACCTTCGCCGCCATCTGCTGGTCGGGCGACATCACCTCGCTGAACGCCACCGCCGGTGACAAGTGGCAGTTCGCCATCCCCGACTCGGGCGGAACGCTCTGGAACGACACCTTCGTCGTACCGATGGGGTCGAAGCACAAGGCGAACGCCGAAGCCGTCATGAACTACTACTACGAGCCCGAGGTCGCCGCAGAGCTGGCCGCGTGGGTGAACTACATCACACCGGTCGACGGCGCGAAAGAGGCGATGGATGCCATCGATCCCGATCTCGCAGCGAACCAGTTGATCTTCCCCGACGCCGACACACTGTCGACCGTTCACGTGTTCCGCACCCTGACGCCGACCGAGGAGACGAACTACGAGGCCGACTTCCAGAAGATCCTGCTGGGCTCGTAATGGCCACCGGTACGTTCGCCGAGAAAGGCGCCGACCTCGAGCTGGTCGGAATCCAGAAGCGTTTCCCCGGTTTCACCGCGATCGAATCGCTCGACCTGTTCATTCCGGCGGGATCGTTCTTCGCCCTGCTCGGCCCCTCGGGCTGTGGCAAGACCACGACCCTGCGCCTCGTCGCCGGGCTCGAAGAGCCGACGCAGGGTCGCATCGTGATCGGCGGCAAAGACGTCACATCGACGAAGCCGTACCAGCGGCCGGTCAACACCGTGTTCCAGTCGTACGCGCTCTTTCCGCACATGACCGTGCTCGAGAACGTCGCGTTCGGACTACGCCGGCGCAGCATCGCGTCGCCGGTCGAGAAGGCGCACGAGGCACTGCGGCTCGTCGAGCTCGATCACCTCGCCGCCCGCAAGCCGGGCAGCCTCTCGGGCGGCCAGCAGCAGCGCGTGGCCCTCGCCCGCGCCATCGTGAACCGGCCGGCCCTGCTGCTGCTCGACGAGCCGCTCGGTGCGCTCGACCTGAAGCTGCGCCGCCAGATGCAGCTCGAGCTGAAAGACATCCAGACCGAGGTCGGCCTCACCTTCCTGCACGTCACCCACGACCAGGAGGAGGCCATGACCATGGCCGACACCATCGCGGTGATGAACAAGGGCCAGATCGAGCAGATGGGCGCCCCGGAAGAGCTCTACGAACTGCCGCGCACAGCCTTCGTCGCCAACTTCCTCGGCCAGTCGAACCTGTTCACCGGCCCGGTGTCGAGCACGGCACCGGATGCCCTGACGGTGGTCGTGGGCGGGGCCGCCATCACCGTGCCGACGTCGCGGGCCGCACGTAAGACAGGCGTCGTGACGGTGGGCGTTCGCCCCGAGAAGCTCATTCTGCTGACGGAGCCGCCCGCCCCGGCGGCCGGCCGCAATGTTCTCGGCGCGGGCCGGGTCGTCGACGTGTCGTTCAGCGGCGTCAGCACGCAGTACATCGTCGCCATTCCGGGCCTCGGTGACGTGATCGTGTTCGCGCAGAACATGGTGTTCGGCCCGGTGGTGCACGTGGGTGCCGAGGTGTGGGTGAGCTGGGCCGTCGAGCACGGGTTCGGGCTGGAGGATGCTCCCGACGAGGTTCGGGCGGGCATCCACGACGCCTTGGTGGCGGCCGGGCTCGATGATTCTGCCCTCGGCGCCGACTCCGCCCTCGAAAAGGCCTGATCATGGCGTTCACCGCATTCTCCTCTGCGCCGAGCACGACCGCCGCCGGTGGCGCGGGCAACACCGCCGAGCCCGCGGCCCGGAAGCGCAGCTGGATCGCGCTCGTGCTGCTGCTGCCGGGCATCCTGTACCTGCTGCTGTTCTTCATCGCGCCGCTGATCTCGCTGGTCTTCACCTCGTTTCAGCAGCCGGTGATCGACGGCGACATCGGGCAGTACTCAGCCGGGTTCCAGTGGCAGAACTACACCGACGCCGTGGGGCAGTACCTGCCGCTCATCTTCCGGGCGTTCGGGTACGCCATTCTCGCGACGGTGTTCGCGCTCGTCATCAGCTACCCGATGGCGTACTTCATCGGCGTGAAGATGCGGCGCTGGCCGCTGGCGCAGAGCCTGCTGTTGACGCTGGTGATCGCGCCGTTCTTCATCAGCTTTCTGCTGCGCACGCTGGCCTGGAAGCAGATCTTCTCAGACGAGGGGCCGATCGTTCCTGTGCTGAAGGCGCTGGCGGTGCTGCCGACCGACGGGCACATCACAGGCACGCCGTTCGCGGTGGTGTTCGGGCTGACGTACAACTTCATCCCCTTCATGACGCTGCCCCTGTACGCCGTGCTGGAACGCATGGACACGCGGTACATCGAGGCGGGCGCCGACCTGTACGCGTCGCCGTGGACGACCTTTCGCACGGTGACCGTACCGCTGTCGATGCCCGGCATCATCTCGGGAACACTGCTGACGTTCATCCCGGCCGCCGGCGACTACATCAACGCTTCGAACGACTTTCTCGGCAGTTCGCAGACGTCGATGGTCGGTAATGCGATCGAGGCGAACTTCCTGGTGCTGCAGAACTATCCGATAGCAGCGGCCCTGTCGATCGTGCTGATGGCGGTGATTCTCATCATCGTGGGCATCTATGTGCGGCGAGCGGGAACGGAGGAGCTGATATGAGTACCACGACATCTCGCGCCGGCTACGCCTCGTCGACGCCCGGCGGACTCGCCTCGACCCTCGAGGCGCCACTGCCGGCCGGTCCGCGGCGACGGTCGCCGATACGCCTTCGCGGGCTCGGCTTGCCGATCTACACCGCCCTGGCGCTCATCTTTCTGCTGATACCGATCGCGTACACGTTCGTGTTCTCGTTCAACAACTCGGGCAAGCTCAACATCGCCTGGCAGGGTTTCACGCTCGACAAGTGGACCCACGTCTGCGATGCGCAGGGGGTGTGCGAGGCGTTCGCGAACAGCATCCTGGTGGGCGTGGTCGCGACCGTGCTGGCGACCATCCTGGGCACGGCCATTGCGATCGCGCTGGTGCGCTACCGGTTCAGGGCGCGGTCGCTGATCTCGCTGCTGCTCTTCCTGCCGATGGCGACGCCCGAGGTCGTGCTCGGGGCCGGACTCGCGGCGCAGTTCCTCTCCCTGGGCGTGAACAAGGGGATCGGAACGATCATTATCGCGCACACGATGTTCTGCATCAGCTTCGTGGTGGTGACGGTGAAGGCCCGCGTGGCGTCGCTCGACCCGGCGCTCGAGGAGGCCGGGCGCGACCTCTACGGGTCGCCGACCGCGGTGTTCTGGCGCATCACCTTTCCGCTGCTCATTCCGGGAATAGCCGCGGCCGCGCTGCTGTCGTTCGCGCTCAGCTTCGACGACTTCATCATCACGAACTTCAACTCGGGTGCGGTCGACACCTTTCCGAAGTTCATCTACATCGCGGCCGCTCGGGGCATCCCGGCAGAGGCGAATGTGATCGCGTCGGCCGTGTTCCTTCTCGCGATCGTCATCGTCGTCGTCGCGCAGGTCAGCCGTGCCGCGCGGGCAAAGCGGCTCGCTCGCACCCAGTAGCCCAGCGCGCGCCTCGTCTGCGCCGCCGGTCGCCCCGCTGCCGCTCCGCTGCCGCTCCAGTGTGCGCAGATGCACGTTATCGCGCCTCAATCCGTGCTTCTGCGCAAAGCGGACGGGGCGGCTCGGGGTGGCCGCGCTCGGTGAAGGGGCGGGGCGGCTCCGGGTGGCCGCGCGGTGAAGGGGGGCGGCGGCAGCTACCGCGACCAGCGAGCTATCGCGACCAGCGAGCTACCGCGGCCAGCGAGCTACCGGAGCGCGGGGGAGACGCGGATGCTACCGACTGGGGCAGTGCCGCCGTAGACGGTCAGGTCGAGCCGGGGCAGCAGCGCGTCGAGCTGCGCCTGCCTGAGCGCACCGGCCGCAACGAGCAGCGTGAGGCCCACCAGCGAGGCGGCGCGCAGGTTGCCGTCGAGCATCTTCAGAGCCACGGTCGTGCCGGCCGCCGCAGAACTGCCGGCGGCCGCGCCGGGCGAGGTCGCCTTCGTCACCGACATGACCATGACGCCCTCGGCGCCGAGCTTGGCGAGCACGTGCAGCTCGTCGATGACGATCGTGTTGGCGCGGCCGGGGCCGTCGATGGCCCAGCCGTGGGCCAGAACCGACTCGGTCAGGGTGGCGGCGGGGCCGTCGGCGGCGCCGGTGATGCGGCCGATCCCCCGTGCGAGCCCGGTGAGCGACACGGCATGGATGGGCGCACCGCAGCCGTCGGTGCCGGTGGCCGCGACCGGCTCGCCGGTGAGGCGCTCGACGGTCTGCACGATGCGCTGCTGCAGGGGGTGGTCGAGGTCGAGATAGGACTCGGTCGGCCAGCCGTTCACCCGGCAGGCGTAGAGCATGGCGGCGTGCTTGCCCGAGCAGTTCATGTAGACGGATGCCCGGCCGTCGTGCGAGCGCACCAGGTCGTCGCGCGTGGCGGAGTCGCCGGGCCAGTCGTCAGGGCACTGCAGGGCGTCGCGGCCCAGACCCGCCTTGGCGAGGATCGAGTCGACCACCTCGACGTGCCGATGTGTCGCGGCGTGGCTGGCGGTGGCGAGCACGGTCTGCACGGCGTCGAGAGGGTCGTGGCCTGAGAGGGCCTCGAGCACGGTGAGGGCCTGGAACGGCTTCAAACACGAGCGGGGGAACACGGGCGACGAGGGGTCGCCGAGCGAACGCAGCACCGCCCCGTCGGGGCCCACCACGACGGCCGATCCGACGTGGCGCGACTCGACGAACCCGCTGCGCTCGACGACCGCGAGCTCGACGGCCTCGTCGGCCAAGAACGTGCCCGCGGCTGAACCGGCGGTCACGCCGTGAGGCTCGCGAAGCCGGCGTCGAGCACGCCGAGGGCGTCTTCGAGCAGGGCGTCGCTGATGGTGAGGCTCGGCAGGAAGCGCAGCACGTTGCCGTAGGTGCCGGCGGTGAGCACCAGCACACCGTTCTGCGCCGCATGGGCAGCGAGCGCCGTGACGGCGGCAGAGTTCGGCTCTTTGGTGGTCTGGCCGGTGCCGGGCTGCACGAGCTCGATCGCGATCATGGCGCCGATTCCGCGCACGTCGCCGATGATGTCGTACTTCTTCTGCAGCTCGAGCAGGCCGGTCGACAGGGTCTGCTCGACGCGGGTGGCCTCGGCGAGCAGACCGTGCTTCTCGATCTCACCGAAGACCGCGATCGCAGCCGCGGCAGCGACCGGGTTGCCGCCGAACGTGCCACCGAGGCCACCGGGCAGTGCGGCATCCATGATCTCGGCCCGGCCGGTGACGGCGGCGAGCGGCAGGCCGCCCGCGATGCCCTTCGCCGAGAGCACGAGGTCGGGTTCGAGCCCGAAGTGCGAGCTGGCGAAGTAGGCGCCGGTGCGGGCCATTCCGCTCTGGATCTCGTCGGCGACGAACACGATGCCCTTCTCGGTGCACCAGGCCTGCAGGGCCGGCAGGTAGCCCTCGGCGGGGATGACGAAGCCGCCCTCGCCCTGGATCGGCTCGACCACGAGGCAGGCGAGGTCGTACGACCCGACCGTCTTCTCGAGGTAGTCGATGGTGCGCTTCGCCGCTTCGGCACCCGACAGACCGTCGTGGTAGGGGTAGGAGTTCGGGGCGCGGTAGACATCGCCAGCGAACGGGCCGAAACCGGTGGAGTAGGGCGCCGCCTTGAAGTTCATGGCCATGGTGAGGTTGGTGCGGCCGTGGTAGGCGTGCTCGAGCACGGCCACGCCGACGCGGCGGGTGTACTTGCGGGCGATCTTGACGGCGTTCTCGACGGCCTCGGCGCCCGAGTTCGCGAGCATGGTCTTCTTGGCGAACGTGCCGGGGGTGTGCTCGGCGAGCAGCTCGGCGACGCGCACGTACTCTTCGTAGGGCGTGATGGTGAACAGGGTGTGGGTGACGGCGTTCAGCTGCTCGGTGGCCGCCTCGACGACGCCCGACTGGGTGTGGCCGATGGTGGTGACGCCGATGCCGGCGCCCAGGTCGATGAACTGGTTGCCGTCGACGTCGACCAGGATGGCACCGTTCGCACGGGCGATGTACACCGGCAGGGCAGAGGAGACGCCCACCGGCACGACGGCCAGGCGGCGTGCGTGCAGCGCGTCGGAGGCGGGGCCCGGAATCACGGTGACGATCTTGCGCTCCTGGGGCACGGTGAAATCTGCGGTGGGAATGGTGTCGGTCATGCCACCAGATTACCGGCCGGACGGTCAGGGTGCAGGCCCACCGTGCCGATTGTGGAGAACTCGCCGGAGCCGCCGGGGCTGGGGATAGGCTGACGAACGTGAACGCCGAACACCACTACTCTGTGACTGTCGAATGGCAGGGCAACCGCGGCACCGGCACGAGCGGGTACCGCGACTACAGCCGCCAGGGCGTCATTCGAGCCGAGGGCAAGATCGAGCTGCCGTCGTCGGCCGACCGCACCTTCCACGGCGACCGCGATCGCTGGAACCCCGAAGAACTGCTGCTCGCCGCGCTCGCCGAGTGTCACATGCTCTCGTACCTGCACGTGGCGGTTCAGCACGGCGTCGTGGTCACGGCCTATGAAGACGCGGCCGTCGGCACGATGCAGCAGGCCGGGCAGGGCGGGCGCTTCACCGAGGTGACGCTGCGGCCGGTGGTGACCCTCGCCGACCCGGGTCAGGCCGAGCTCGCGAACGGCCTGCACCACGAGGCGAGCGAACACTGCTTCATCGCCCAGTCGGTCAACTTCGCGGTGCTGCACGAACCGCGGGCCCAGTGATGGCGGCTCTCGCGCCCGTGACCGCACCCCGCCAGCATGTGAGCACACCCCGCCGGCACGTGACCGCACCCCGCCAGCATGTGACTGCACCCCGCCAGCACGTGAACACACACCGCCGGCACGGCGGATGCCCGTGACGGGCTACCAGCGCAGGGTGCTGATCGTCGCCATTCTGGCGTCGTTCATCGCGTTTCTCGACGGCACCGTCATCAACGTCGCGTTGCCGGCGATCAGCAAGGAGCTCGGCGGCGGGCTCGCGGGCCAGCAGTGGGTGGTCGACGCCTACCTGATCACGCTCACGGCCGTCATTCTGCTCGCCGGTTCGCTGTCTGACGCGTTCGGGCGGCGGCGCGTGATCTTCTGGGGCCTGATCGGGTTCGGTGCGGCATCCGTTCTCTGCGCCGTCTCGCCCACCGACGAGTTCCTGATCGTGTCGCGCGGCCTGCAGGGGCTGGCGGGGGCTCTGCTCGTGCCGAGTTCGCTCGCCATCATCATCTCGAACTTCGACGGCCCGAAGCGGGCCAAGGCCATCGGCCAGTGGACCGCCTGGACCAGCACCGCGTTTCTTGCCGGCCCGCTGCTCGGCGGCGTGCTGGTCGACTACGCGTCGTGGCGGCTGGTGTTCGGCATCAACGTGGTTCCGATTCTCGTCACCCTCTGGTTGCTTCGCGGCGTGCATGCCGAGCCGCCGCGGCCGGTGAAGCCGAAGATCGACTACCGCGGCGCCGTTCTCGGCGTCTTCGGAATCGGCCTGCCGGTGTTCGCCCTCATCGAGCAGGGCCGGCTGGGCTGGGGCAACCCGGTGGTGTGGGGCGCGCTGGTCATCGGCGTCGCCGCGTTCGTCGCCTTCATCGTCAACGAGCGGCATGTGAAGCAGCCGATGCTGCCGCTCAGCCTGTTCAGGGTGCGCAACTTCTGGGTGGGCAACCTGGCGACGACCTTCATCTACGCGGCGCTGTCGCTCGGTGGGTTTCTGCTCACCCTGTTCCTGCAGCAGGTCGCCGGGTACTCGGCCACCGAGGCGGGCCTGGCCTCACTGCCCTCGACCATCATCAGTATCTCGTTCTCGACGCTGTTCGGCTCGCTCGCGGGCAAATACGGTTCGCGCTGGTTCATGGCGGCGGGCCCGGTCATCGGCGCGATCGGGTACCTGATGCTCTCGCAGGTGACTCCCGAGGCGAACTACCTGACGCAGGTGCTGCCGGGAACAGTGGTGTTCGCCATCGGGCTGACCATCACGGTGGCGCCGTTGACGGCGGCGGTGCTCGGGGCGATCGATCCTGAGCGTGCCGGCATCGCGTCGGCGGTGAACAACGCGATCTCGCGGGTGGCCGGGCTGGTGGCCACGGCGGCGGCGGCGCTGATCGTGGGCGACGCGCTCACGACAGAGGGGTTCGCCCGGGGTGCCATCACCACGGCCATCCTGCTCGCCGCAGGTGGCGTCGTGTCGGCCATCGGCATTCAGAACGGCAAGCGCCCTGCCAAAGTATGACCGCAGGAGTGTGACAGCCAAGATATGACGGGCCAGTGTGACCGCAGGGTCAGCTCTGGGGATGACGGCGGGGGAGCTCCGGCAGGGCCGACTGGTCGAGCCAGGAGGCGAACAGCGAGCGAACGGGCACAGTGGCGTAGCGCTCGACGAGCTGGATGAACTCACCAGTCGTCACCGAACCGTGCCGGTGCACGGCGACCCATTCGCGCAGCAGGTCGAAGAACGCCTGGTCGCCGAGCGTGCGCCGCAGGGCGTGCAGGGTGAGCGCGCCGCGCTTGTAGACGCGATCGTCGAACATGCGCTGTGAGCCGGGGTCGCCCACCGTGAGGTCTTTGGGCAGCCGGTTGATGCGCGCCCAGTGCGTCTCGGCGCAGGCGTCGGCGGTCGGGCCGCCCGACTCCTCCGACCAGAGCCACTCCGAGTAGCAGGCGAAGCCTTCGTGCAGCCAGATGTCTTTCCAGTGCGAGAGCGTGAGGCTGTTGCCGAACCACTGGTGCGAGAGCTCGTGCGCGATGAGCCGCTCCGACCCGGCGACGCCATCGATGTGGTTGCGTCCGAAGATGGCCAGGCCCTGCGCTTCGAGCGGTATCTCGAGCTCGTCGTCGGTGACGACCACCGTGTAGTCGTCGAACGGGTAGGGGCCGAAGAGCCGCTCGAACAGGGCCATCATGCGCTCCTGTGGCTCGAAGTCGGCCAGGGCGTTCGAGCGCAGGTCGTCGGGCAGCAGCACGAACTGCGGCACGCCGTTCTGCGAGACACCCAGTGTCTCGTACAGCCCGATCTGCACCGTGGCGAGGTAGGTCGCCATGGGTTCGTGGCTGTGGAACTCCCACTGGGTGCGGCTGGCCCGCTGGGTCTTGCGCACCAGTTCGCCGTTGCACAGCACCCGGTAGGGCGTCTCGGCCGAGAACCGGAAGGCGTACGTCGCCTTGTTCGACGGATGGTCGTTGCACGGAAACCACGAGGGTGCGCCGCTCGGCTGCCCGGCGACGATGACCCCGTCGCTGAGTTCCTCCCAGCCGACCTCGCCCCACTGGCTGCGTACCGGCTTCGGCTGCCCCGAGTACTTGACCACGATGGTGAACTCGGTGCCGTTGTTGATGGCGGTGGCGGGGGTGATGACGAGCTTGCGGGCGGTCTGCTGCAGGTGGGTCGTTCGCGCCGCGTTGACCGTGACCTTGCTGGCCACGAGCCCGGCGAAGTCCATGCTGAACTTGCTGAGGCGCTGGGTGGCGCGGGCCGTGATGGTGGCGGTCGCGGTCAGCCGGTTGCTCGCCACGCGGTAGTCGCAGTCGAGGTCGTAGTGGATGACCGTGTACCCGCCATTCCCGCTGGTGGGCAGGTACGGGTCGCCGAGGGTGCGGGCGCCCTCCGAGGCGAGGGCGGTCGAGGTCGAGCGCGGCACTAGGCAGCGCCCCCGGCCGGTGCGGCAGGCGAGCGCGGCACGAGGCCGGCGAGTGCGGCATCCGTCGTGAGGGTGTCGGCAGTGTCGTCGTGCACGACCCAGGGCGCGATGGGATTGCCCGCCCAGCGCGAACCGGTCGGAACGTTCTCGCCGCGCATCACGAGCGAGGCGGGGCCGACGGTCGCGTTCTCGCCGATGGCGGCGGCAGGCAGAATGACGCCGTGCGGGCCGAGCGTGGCGCCGTCGTCGAGCGACACCCCGTCGAGGCTCATCACCCGGTCGTGAAAGAGGTGGGTCTGCACCACGCAGCCGCGGTTCACCGTCGCCCCGGTGCCGAGCGACACCAGGTCGGCCTCGGGCAGCCAGTAGGTCTCGACCCAGGCGCCGCGGCCGATGCTGGTGCCGAGCGAGCGCAGCCACCACGCCAGAGCGGGCGTGCCGGTAGCGGCGTTCGCGAACCACGGAGCAGCAACCATCTCTACAAAGGTATCCGACACTTCGTTGCGCCAGACGAACGACGACCAGAGTGGATGCTCTGACGCCCTGATGCGGCCCACCAGAATCCACTTCGCCGCCGTCGTCACCGCCGCGGCCACCGCTCCGGCGGCCAGCATCACGGCACCCGACAGCACGATGGTGTAGCCGAGCCCGAGCGTCGCGAGCAACCACTCGAGCAGCACCGCGATGCCCAGCCCGATGGCGACACTCACCATGACCGGCACGATGCGGCCGATCTCCCAGAGCGCCCGGGCGAGCTTCAGCCAGGCGGAAGGCTGGAAGGTGCGGCCCTCATCGAACTCGTTCACCTGGCGCCGCAGCCGCACGGGCGGGTTGCCGAGCCACGACGACCCGTTCTTGGCCTTGCGCGGGGTGGCGGAGAGAACCGCGACCAGACCGTTTCGCGGCACACTGCGCCCCGGCGCGGTCATGCCGCTGTTGCCGAGAAATGCGCGCTTGCCGATCGTGGCCTCGTCGATGCGAACCCAGCCGCCGCCGAGTTCGTACGAGGCGACCATCGTGTCGTCGGCGAGAAAGGCGTGGTCGTCGATCGTGGTCATGACCGGCAGCAGCAGCACCGTCGACGCCTCGACGTTCGAGCCGACCTTCGCCCCGAGCATCCGGAGCCAGACGGGTGTGAAGAGGCTGGCGTAGAAGGGGAACAGAACGGTGCGGGCGGCGTCGAGCAGTCGCTCGGTCGCCCAGACCTGCCAGCCGACCCGGCTGCGCACCGGGTAGCTGCCCGGCCGCACGCCGAGGCCGAGCAGGCGGGCGAAGACGACGGTGAGGCCCGCATAGACGATTCCGGCGACGATGGTGGCGAGCGGCACGGCGGCGAGGGCGCGCCAGCCCGCGTCGGCGAGTGTCGAGATGCCGCTGAGGGAGCCCGAGGCGCCCAGCACGCTCGAGTTCTTGGCGACCTGTGCCGCGCCGGAGACGTCGGCGGTCGACCCGCCCGCCACGACGCTGCCGAGGCCGTTCGCTGCGTTCGGGTCGAGGCTCAGCCCGAGGAACGCGCCGACGACCACGGCACCGGCGAGCACGGCCAGCACGGGCAGCAGCGAGAGCACCACAGAGGCCAGGGCGTAGGCCACCACCCAGCGGGTGTTGCGCGGCGGCCGGTGGTCGGGCCAGTCGGGCCGGGCACGGCCGATGCGCTGGGCGGGAGAACCGGCCCAGAGCTGGCCGCCGGGCACACGGCCCGAGACGGCCGAGCCGGGGGCGACCTCGGCGCGCCGACCGATGCGTGCGCCGGGCAGCAGCGTGCTGCGGGCGCCGACGGCCGCATCGGCGCCGATCTGCACCGAGCCGAGGCGCAGCACATCGCCGTCGATCCAGTAGCCGGCGAGATCGACCTCTGGTTCGACCGATGCCCGAGCGCCGATCTTCAGTAGCCCGGTGATCGGCGGCAGCGAGTGCAGGTCGACACCGGGGCCGATCTTCGCGCCGAGGGCGCGGGCGTAGGTGATGATCCACGGGGCTCCGGCGAGGTTCGTCGCGCCCACGAGGTGTGCGATCTGCTCGGCCAGCCAGAGCCGCAGGTGCACGGTTCCGCCGCGCGGATAGTCGCCCGGCTCGACACCCGCCAGCAGGGTGCGCGCGGCCGCGACCGAGATCGCCATGCGCCCGAACGGCGTGACGAGCACCACGAAGCCGACGAGCAGGTACCACCACGAGACGGTCGGCGCCCACGGGAAGACCCCGAACGCCGACAGGATGTTGTTGGCCGCCAGCACGTACACCAGCCAGCGCAGCCCGACGAGCACGTAGAGCGGAACACCGAGCAGCGTCTGGGCGAGCTGCGTGCCCACGGGCGTCGGCCTGACCGACTCGCGGGTGGTGGCGCTCGCCGGGGCGCGAGCGTCGAGCTCGGCCGCCAGCGCGCCGATGCGGGGGTGATCGTAGATGTCGGCGACGGTCGTGTCGGCGAATCGGGTGCGGATGGCCGACACGAGCTGGGCGGCCGACAGGCTGCCGCCGCCGAAGGCGAAGAAGTCGTCGTCGGGGCTCTGCACGGGGGCGCCCAGAATGGCCGCCCACTGTTCGGCGAGCCAGAGGCCGGTCGGGCCGAGGGCCCTGGCGAGGGCATCCGGATGCCCGTCGGCACCTGCTCTGTCAGACGCTGCTCTGTCAGACGCAGCCCCGCCAGACGCCGCTCTGTCAGACGCAGCCCCGCCAGACGCAGCCCCGCCAGATGCGCCCGCCCGACCGGCACCGCCTGCGCCCGGCAGCGGCCAGGGCAGTGCGGCCTTGTCGACCTTGCCCGAGGTGCGGGTCGGCAGCGCGTCGACCACGGTGAGCAGGGGGATGAGGGCCGCCGGCAGTTCGTCACGCAGCAACCGGGTGGCCGCGGCGGTGTCGAAGGGTACGGTGGTGGCCGGGGTGCCCGCGCCGCCCGCATCGCCCGAATCGCTCGGGGCGGTGGTGCCCAGGGTGCCCGCCTCGCCCGCATCGCTCGGGGCGAGGTAGCCCACGAGAATCTGGTTGCCCGCCGTCGTTCGCTGCACCACGACGGCGGCGCCGGCGACGCCGGGCAGCGCCTGCAGCGCCGCCTCGATCTCGCCGAGTTCGATGCGGCGCCCACCGAGCTTGATCTGGTCGTCGACCCGGCCCTGGAAGACCAGGCCGTCGCTGTCGAAGACGACGAGGTCGCCGCTGCGGTAGGCGCGCTGCCAGCCGAGGCTCGGCATGGGGGCGTACTTCTCGGCATCCTTCGCCGGGTCGAGGTAGCGGGCGAGCCCGACGCCGCCGATGATCAGCTCGCCGATCTCGCCCTCGCCGACGGGCCGGCCGTCGGCGTCGACCACGGCCAGATCCCAGCCGTCGAGCGGCAGGCCGATGCGCACCGGAACGTCACCGGTGAGCCGGGCGCCGCAGGCGACGACGGTGGCCTCGGTGGGGCCGTAGGTGTTCCACACCTCACGGCCGTCGACCGCGAGCCGTGCGGCCAGTTCCACTGGGCAGGCCTCACCGCCGAAGATGAGCAGGCGCACGAGTTCGAGCGCATCCGGCGGCCAGAGGGCCGCGAGGGTGGGCACAGTCGAGACGATGGTGATGCCATGGGCGATCAGCCACGGGCCGAGGTCGACGCCCGAGCGCACGAGCGAGCGCGGGGCGGGCACGAGACAGGCGCCGTGCCGCCAGGCCAGCCACATCTCTTCGCACGAGGCGTCGAAGGCCACCGAGAGCCCGGCCAGCACGCGGTCACCCGGGCCGAGCGGGTCGCCCTGCAGGAACATGCGGGCCTCGGCGTCGACGAACGCCGCGGCCGAACGGTGCGTGACCGCGACGCCCTTCGGCGTGCCGGTGGAACCGGAGGTGAAGATGATCCAGGCGTCGTCGTCGGGCGTCGGGCCGCCGACCACGGGCAGCGTGCCGGTGGGGGAGCCGAGGGTGGGCAGCGCCGGTGCGGCAGATGTCGCTCCGTGAGACACCGCCTCGGCCGACACCGCCTCGGCCGGCGCCCCCTTGGCCGGCGCCGCCTCGGCCGGCGCCCCCCTGGCCGACACCGCCTCGGCCGACACCGCCTCGGCCGACACCGCCTCTGCGCCCGATGGCTGCGCCGTGCCCGATGGCTTCGCCGTGCCCGATGGCTTCGCCGTGCCCGATGGCTCCGCCGTGCCCGATGGCTCCGCCGTGCCCGACGGCTGCGCGAACACGATCTCGCCGCTCGCCCCGATCACGCCCGCCACCGCCGCCTCGCCGAAGACCAGCGCGGCGCGCTCCTCCGGATCGTCGGCGTCGACCGGAACGTAGCTCGCCCCCACCGCGAGCACCGCGAGTATCGAGACGTACAGGGTGCGCGTTCCCGACGGTATGCGAATGCCCACGCGGTCGCCGCGTCGCACGCCGGCCGTGGCGAGCCGCGCCGCCGAGGCGTTGACTGCGCGCAGCAGCTCGCGGTAGCTCAGGGTTCCGGCGCTGTCGGCCAGCGCCGAGGCCTGCGGATGCGCGGCGGCGGTCGCGCGCAGAACGTCCATGAGCGTGCGCGGTTCGGGCGCACGCTCCCCGGCGAGCAGCAGGCCGGGGGTGGCGCTGGGTGGCATGTCGGGCATCCTGTTCGTCGATCGCAGGGCGGGAAGTGTGGGCGGGGAGAGTAGACAGGGAAGGGTAGACAGGGAGAGTAGACAGGGGGGTAGACAGGGAGGGGTAGACAGGGAGGGTGATCGGGATTGTAGCGAGCCGATCTGTCGCCCGAATGAACGAATCGCATCAGCCCACTCCGATCCAGGCAGAACCAGGCCAGTCAACCAGGTCAGTCGACCAGTTCGACTCCAGTCGACCAACGCAGACCCCCCGGCCAGCGCAGTCCACCAGCACAGCCGGATAGCATGGTCACTTCGATCAGATAGAGGTGCCATGCGTACGTTCGGTAAAGCCGTAACCGCCGTCGGCGCGGCCACGGCCGTGCTTCTCGCGCTCGCGGGGTGCAGCGGCTCGCCCGCCGCCAGCCCGACCCCGAGCGCCCCATGCAACCTGACTGCGCCCGGCACGGCCTCAGACTCGGTGACGGTCACGGGCGAATTCGACACGCACCCGACCACCACGTTCACCGCCCCCATCAGCACCGACATCACCGAGCGCACCGTGCTCACTGAGGGAACCGGCACCGTCGCCAGCACCGGCTCGCAGGCCACCATCGACTTCACCCTCTACAACGGCACCACCGGCGCCGAGTTGTTCAGCACGTTCACCAGCGGCTCGCCGATTCCGGTGACTGTCGACGAATCGCAGTTCCTGCCCGGCCTCGTGAAGGCCGTCTCCTGTTCACCTGTGGGCTCGCGGGTCGTCGCAGTCGTTCCGCCCGGTGACGCCTACGGCGCGGCCGGCAACGCGAACCTGAAGGTCGCGGCCACCGACAACCTCGTGTTCGTCGTCGACGTGAAAGACGTCGGTGCGGCATCCACCGCCTCGCCGTCGGCCACCGTCGACCCGAACCTGCCGACCCAGGCCACCGGGGCGCCGCAGGCCGCACCCGAGGGCTTCCCGACCGTCACGCTCGCTGCCGATGGAACGCCGACCATCACCATTCCGCCGGTCGACCCGCCCACCACGCTGCAGATCGGCGTGCTGAAGAAGGGCGACGGCGCCACGGTCGCCAGCGGCGACAACGTCACGGTGCAGTACCAGGGCGTCATCTGGCGCACGGGCGGGGTGTTCGACCAGAGCTGGGGCAAGGGCGCCGTGGCCTTCGGCACCGGCCAGGTCATCCCGGGCTTCAGCCAGGCGCTGATCGGCCAGACGGTCGGCTCGCAGGTCATCGTCATCATTCCGCCCGACCAGGGTTACGGCTCGGCCGGCGTCGCGTCGGCCAACATCACGGGCACCGACACGCTCGTGTTCGTGATCGACATTCTCGCGACGGCCGCGGCCTAGGCCCATGCGCCGCGTCGTCATTCTCGGCTCGACCGGTTCGATCGGAACCCAGGCCCTCGACGTCATCCGCGCCAACCCCGACACGTTCGAGGTGGTGGGTCTCGCGGCAGGCTCGAACCGGGCGGCGATGGATGCCCAGGCGGCAGAGTTCGGCGTCGCCGACGTCGCTCTCGGTGCCGTCGAGGCCGAGCAGCTCGTGCGCGACATCGACGCCGACGTGGTGTTGAACGGCATCACCGGATCGGTGGGGCTCGGCCCCACCCTCGCCGCGCTCGAGGAGGGTCGCACCCTGGCCCTGGCGAACAAAGAGAGCCTGATCGTCGGCGGCGAACTGGTGAAGGGCATCGCGGCGCCCGGCCAGATCGTGCCCGTCGACTCCGAGCACTCGGCCATTGCCCAGGCGCTGCGCTCAGGCACCGCCGGCGAGGTGGGGCGGCTCGTGCTGACCGCCTCGGGCGGGCCGTTCCGCGGGCGCAGCCGGGAGTCGCTGGCGACCGTCACGCCGCGCGAGGCCCTCGCGCATCCCACCTGGGACATGGGGCTCGTCGTCACCACCAACTCGGCGACGCTGGTGAACAAGGGCCTGGAGGTGATCGAGGCGCACCTGCTGTTCGACGTGCCGTACAGCCGCATCGTGGTGACCGTGCACCCGCAGTCGGTCATCCATTCGATGGTGGAGTTCGTCGACGGCTCGACCATCGCCCAGGCCTCGCCGCCCGACATGCGGCTGCCCATCTCGCTCGGGCTTGACTGGCCGAACCGGGTCGCCGGGGTCGGCGTGCCACTCGACTGGACCGCCTCGCACAGCTGGACGTTCGAGCCGCTCGACGTGGCGGCGTTTCCGGCGGTGAAGCTCGCCAAACAGGTCGGCCGCGCCGGTTCGACCTTCCCCGCCGTGTTCAACGCGGCGAACGAGCAGGCCGTCGCCGCGTTCCATGCGGGGCGTATCGGGTTTCTCGACATCGTCGACACCATCGAGGCCGTCGTGCAGCGGCACGAGACCGCCGAGGCTGTTCTCACCCGCGAGGCGCTCACCGAGGCCGAGCTCTGGGCCCGCCGCGAGGCCGACCGCATCATCTCGCACGTCTGACCCGCCACACCCTGTGGGCCCCGGTGTCGGCCTCCCGTCGCCGGGGCCGCAGGCACGGCCCACATGATGGCCGAGCCCTTCACAGCGCGGGTTCAGCCCGCGCCCAGCGGGCGGCAATCGCCCCGGGGTAACGTGAACCCGTGGAAAACGTGCTCCTCTTCGTGGTCGGTGTGCTCATCATCGCGGTCGGCCTCGGTGTGTCGATCGCGCTGCACGAGGTCGGTCACCTGGTTCCGGCGAAGAAGTTCGGCGTCAAGGTCACGCAGTACATGATCGGGTTCGGCCCCACGATCTTCTCGCGGCGTCGCGGCGAGACGCAGTACGGGGTCAAGGCGTTCCCGCTCGGGGGCTACATCTCGATGGTCGGAATGTTTCCGCCCGCGAAGCCCGGCGGCACGCTGCGCCGCACCAGCACGGGGTTCTTCAACTCGCTGGTTCAGGATGCCCGCAAGGCGAGCTCCGACTCCATCGGTGACGACGACAGCCGTGCGTTCTACACGCTTCCGGTGTATAAGCGCGTGATCATCATGCTCGGCGGTCCGACGATGAACCTGCTGCTCGGCATCCTGTTCTTCGCGATCGTGCTCTGCGGCTTCGGCGTCGCCGGCGCGAGCACGACGGTCGGCTCGGTCAGCGCGTGCGTGCTTCCCGCCTCGAGCACGAGCACGACCTGCGCCGCAAGCGACCCTGTGTCGCCCGGCGCCGCCGCGGGCATCCTGCCCGGTGACCGCATCGTGAGCATCAATGGCACCCCCATCGACTCGTGGAGCGACTCGACCGACATCATCCGTGATTCGGCCGGCGTACCGCTGACGTTCGTGGTCGAACGTGCCGGCGCCGACGTGACGCTCACCGTGACGCCGCTGCTCACCGAGCGCAACGTGACCGAGGTCGTCAACAACCAGACCGTCACGAAGACCGACGCCACGGGCGCCGCGGTCACCGAGAACGTGGGCTTCGTGGGCATCGGCTACGCCACCGAGCTGCAGCCCCAGCCGATCACCTCGGTGCTGCCGTTCGTCGGCGAGAACGTCGCGGGCGTGGCCAACACCATCTTCAACCTGCCCCAGCGGCTGAGCAGCGTCGCGCAGGCTGCCTTCGGTGGCGGCGAGCGCAGCGCCGACAGCCCGATGAGCGTGGTCGGAGTGGGCCGTGTCGCGGGCGAGATCGCGACCATCGACATTCCGCTGCAGTCGAAGGTCGCCACGTTGATCGGCCTGCTCGGCTCGGTCAACATCGGGCTCTTCGTCATCAACCTGGTGCCGCTGATGCCCCTCGACGGCGGCCACATCGCAGGCGCCCTCTGGGAGGGCCTGCGGCGCCGCATCGCCAAGCTGTTCGGTCGCCGCGACCCCGGGCCCGTCGACACGGCCCGGCTGATGCCGCTGACGTTCGTGGTGGTCGTCTTTCTCGGCGGGGTGAGTGCCCTGCTGATGTACGCCGACATCGTGAACCCGGTGAATCTCTTTGGTTAGGCGGTCGGCTGGGCGGGCGGCCGGGTGGTGGGCCGGGGCGACTGCGGCGTCTGCCGGGGCGAGTGCTGGGCCCTCGGCTGGCCGGGCGGCCAGCGTGTCTGCTGGGCCCTCGGCTGAGCGGTGGGCTGGTACCTCGGCTGGTACCTCGGCTGGTACTTCCGCTGGGCCTGGAACTACTCCCAGCGCAGTACGCACGACGCCGTGAGCAAGATGCCCGGCCCCGGCGCTCGGCGTACCATCGAGAACATGTCGTCGTCTGAGAATCCGCCCGCCTGGGCGCTGCGGCGCGCAGACTTCGGCGACGGCGGCACACGGTGGCGCGAACCGCGCCTCGGGCCGCCGGCCGCGCTGTTCGTCTGGGTTCCGGTCATCCTGTCGTTCGTGATCCAGGTGCCCGCGGCTGCGTTCGCGGCCACCCACCACCCCGCCTACGGCGCCGCCGGACCCTTCATGGTGCTGCTGGCGCTGGCGGGCCCGGTCGCGCTGATCTTCGCCCGCCGCATCCCCGGCCCCGTCGTCGCGATCACCGCAGCGGCCGCCTGTGCCGACCTCGTCTTCACGCCCGGCTCGGGGGCGCCATACGTCGCGCTGGCCTTCGCCATCGTGTCGGCGATGGCCCGCGGCGCCCGGGCCTGGGCGTTCGTCTCGGTCGGCGCCGGCTGGGTACTGGCACTCATCGGGTCGGTCATGCTGGGCGTAGAGTGGCACCCGGCCCGCATCATCCTCACCACCATCGGTATCGTGCTGGTGCTGGTCATCGGCGAATCGATCCGCACCCGGCGCGACCGGGTCGCGGCGTACCAGGCCGCCTTCCGTAAACGCCGCGACGACGTGGCGCAGGCAGAACGCGAACGCATCGCCCGCGAGCTGCACGACGTTCTCGCCCACTCGCTCTCGCAGATCAACGTGCAGGCCGGCGTCGGGCTGCACCTCATCGACGATCATCCCGAGAAGGCCGCTGAGGCCCTGGCAAGCATCAAGGCCACCAGCAAGACCGCGCTCGACGAGGTGCGCGGTGTGCTCGGCTTCCTCCGCTCGGAGGGGTCGGAGGGGTCGGTGGGGTCGGTGGGATCCGTGGGGTCGGAGTCGGTCGGGTCGGATTCGATCGGGTCGGAGTCGGGGCCGGTGCACAGCACCTTCGACACCACCTGGGGTTCGACGACGCGAACGGGCTCGAGGGTGAGAACGGGCTCGGGGCCGAGCGCAGGCTGGGGCACAAGCGCTGGCGGGGGCACAGGCGCTGGCTGGGGCACAAGCGCTGGCGGGGGCACAGGCGCTGGCGGGGCCACAGGCGCAGGCGCTGGCGGGGCCACAGGCGCAAGCACAGGCGCAGGCGCAGCTCACAGCACAGGCACGGCACCCGCACCCCTCGTGCCGCAGGCCGACCTCTCCCGGCTGCCGGCCCTCATCGAGTCCATCTCGAACGGCCACCTCGACGTCACCCTCGACAACCGGCTCACCTCCGACCCGCCGCCCGGCGTACAGCTCGCGCTCTACCGCATCACACAGGAGAGCCTGACGAACGTCACCCGGCACGCCCACGCGACCCACGCGCGGGTCACTCTCGACGAGCGGGCCGACGACTACCACCTGACCGTCATCGACGACGGGGTGGGCGACCCCGTGCATCCGCTCGCCGCCCTGCGTGCCGGCGACGGCATTCGCCAGATCATGCCAGGCCGAGTGGATGCCCAGGCCTTCGCCCGCGCCGGCAACGGGCTGCTCGGCATGTCTGAGCGCGCCCAGCTGCTGGGCGGTCACCTCGAGGCCGGGCCCATCGCCTCGGGCGGCTTCGCCGTCGTGGCCACGGTGCCCCGGCGGCCATCGCGATGAGCTGCGCGTGCTGATGAGGGGCGCGCCGCGATCGCCACGGTGCCCCGACGATCAGCGTGCTCCGTCAACCAGGGTGACCCGATGGCCAGGTCGCCCGATGACCAGGGTGCCCCGATGGCCAGGTCGCCTGATGACCAGGGTGCCCCGATGATCCGGGTGGTCATTGCCGACGACCAGCACCTGATCCGCGCCGGCTTCACCGCCCTGCTCGCCAACGAGCCCGACATCGACGTGGTGGGCTCGGCCGCGACCGGCACCGAGGTGGTCGAGGTCGTCACCCGTCTTCGCCCCGATGTGGTGCTGATGGACATCCGGATGCCCGACGGCGACGGCCTCTGGGCGACCGAGCAGATCGTGGCCGACCCCGCGCTGGCCGCGACGCACATCGTCATCGTCACAACGTTCGAACTCGACGAGTATGTGGGGCGGGCCATCCGTGCCGGTGCGAGCGGATTCCTCGTCAAAGACACCGAACCCGTCGAGCTGATCAGGGCCGTGCGGGTGGTGGCCGCCGGGGATGCCCTGCTGTCGCCGAGCGTCACCCGCCGGCTGCTCGAACGCGTCGCGGGCACGCTCGTCGACGGGCGCACGTCGGCCGAACGCGATGGCACGTGGGGCGATGGCACCGGGCCCGACGGCACCGGGCGTGACGGCACCGGGCGTGATGGCACCGGGCCCGATGGCACCGCTCGTGACCGCACCACTCGTGACCGCACCGCCCGTGACGGCGCCCCCCGGTCGGCTGCGGGCGGCCACCACGCCACATCGAACCTCTCCCTGCTCGGCACGCTGACCGATCGCGAGCGCGAGGTGCTGACCCTGGTCGGCGCCGGGCTCACCAACACCGAGATCGCCGGGCGCCTGTTTCTCAGCCCGCTGACCGTGAAGACGCACGTCTCGCGCACCATGACGAAGCTGGCGGCGCGCGACCGTGCCCAGCTCGTCGTGGTCGCCTATGAGGCCGGGCTCGTGCGCGCCGGGCAGGCCTAGCCGCTCTCCTGCCAGGCAGGCCTAGCCGCTCTCCTGCCGGGCAGGCCTAGCCGCTCCCGTGCCGAACAGGCGTAGCACCCGGGTACCATCCGGCTCGCCACGACACGACCGGGGGAGTACGGCCGCGCGCGATAGGCCTCCCGCCAACCGATGTGCGGCCGGGCGCCGACGGCGAGTCTTGAGGTACCGGCCCAAACGGGGCCGCTCCTGAAAGGACGAACCATCGTGATCACCACCGCACTGGCCGCACCCGTCGTGGCCGCACCCGCGGCGACCCTCCTCGCCCACTGGGGCCCGATGGGGTGGCACCCCGGCGGCTTCGGCTTCCTGTTCCTGCTGATTCCGCTGTTCTGGATCGGCGTCATCATTCTCATCGTCTCGCTCGTCACCCGGCGTCGTCGCCGCTTCTGGGCAGCGAACGGCGGCTACCCCGGCTGGGGCGGCCGACCGGGTTGGGGCGGCCCCGGTTACCCCGGTGCGTGGGCGGCTCAGGCCCAGGGCTCGAGCGACGCCGAGAAGACGCTCGCCGAGCGCTTCGCCCAGGGCGACATCGACGAGGTGGAGTACCGCGCCCGCCTCGAGGTGCTCCGCGCAAACCGGTCCGGCCCGACTCCGCCGGCACCGCCCGCCGCGTGACGCTCGGCGAGTGGCCGGGGATGGTGGATGCACAGGCAGTCCGCTTGGCCCCGGCCCCGCCCCGGCGGGCACCCGCCGCCGCTACCGCGCCGTCGGGCATCCGCTTGGCCGGGCATCAACTCAGCCGGGCACCCGCTCGGTCGGGTATCCACTCGCTGACTGGTCGCCGTGCACCTCGCGCCACAGGGCCCGGCGATCGGCACTGCGGGTAAGCTCGAAACGTGGCTGCAATCAATTTGGGTATGCCGAAGGTCGTCGAGACCCTCGCCCCCCGTCGTAAATCTCGTCAGATCAAAGTCGGCAAGGTGATGGTGGGTGGTGACGCCCAGATCAGCGTGCAGTCGATGTGCACGACGCCGACGACGAACATCAACGCGACCCTGCAGCAGATCGCCGAGCTCACCGCCTCGGGCTGCGACATCGTGCGGGTCGCGGTGCCGAGCCGTGACGACGCAGAGGCGCTGCCGATCATCGCGCACAAGAGCCAGATTCCGGTGATCGCCGACATCCACTTCCAGCCGAACTACGTGTTCGCGGCCATCGATGCGGGGTGTGCAGGGGTTCGGGTGAACCCGGGCAACATCCGCAAGTTCGACGACCAGGTGGGCAAGATCGCTGCTGCCGCGAAGGCCGCAGACGTGAGTATCCGCATCGGTGTCAATGCCGGGTCGCTCGAGCCGAGCATCCTGGCCAAGTACGGCAAGGCCACGCCCGAAGCGCTCGTCGAGAGCGCCGTGTGGGAGGCCTCGCTGTTCGAGGAGCACGACTTTCACGACTTCAAGATCTCGGTGAAGCACAACGACCCCATCGTCATGGTGAAGGCCTACCGCCTGCTCGCCGAGCGCGGCGACTGGCCCCTGCACCTCGGTGTGACCGAGGCGGGGCCCGAGTTTCAGGGCACCATCAAGTCGGCCACCGCGTTCGGCATTCTGCTGTCGGAGGGCATCGGCGACACCATCCGCGTCTCGCTGTCGGCCCCGCCCGCGCAGGAGGTCAAGGTCGGCTTGCAGATTCTGCAGTCGCTGAATCTGCGTGAACGCAAGCTTGAGATCGTGTCGTGCCCCTCCTGCGGGCGCGCCCAGGTCGACGTCTACAAGCTTGCGAACGACGTCACCGATGGGCTCGAGGGCATGACCGTGCCGCTGCGTGTCGCCGTCATGGGCTGCGTCGTCAACGGCCCCGGCGAGGCCCGCGACGCCGACCTCGGCGTGGCTTCTGGCAACGGCAAGGGCCAGATCTTCGTGCGTGGCGAGGTCATCAAGACCGTTCCCGAGTCGGAGATCGTCGCCACCCTCATCGAAGAGGCCAACCGCCTCGCGGCCGAGATGCCCCCCGGCGAGCTGGGGGCGCCCCAGGTCGTCACGGCCGGCTGAGTGGTTGTGGCTGGGCGCCTTGACGCGGCGGGGTCTGGTGAGGTGGCGGGGTCTGGTGACGTCGCAGGGCGTCTTGACGCGGCGGGGTCTGGCGGTGTGGTCGGGTCTGGCGATGTGGCGGGGTCTGGTGACCTGGCGGGGTCTGCGGGGGTAGCGCGGCCTGTTAGCGCCGAGCGGTCGTCTGAGTCGGCGGGGCCTGCTGACGTTGCGGAGTCTTCTGACACGGCGCGGCTCGTCGAAGCGATCGGAACTACTGACGAGGCGGGTCATCCTGCCACTGAGGTGAATCTCGACACGGCGCGATCCATCGGCACGACGCCGCCCCGGTTCGAACTTCGCGTGCCGCTGGATGCCGACGCCGAGGCGTGGTTCCACCTTTTCGACGACCCCGAGATCATGCGGTACGTAGGCGGGGGAGCCGTTCAGCCACTTCTCTGGTACCGCGACTTCGTCGTCCGCCAGCAAGGATTCGCAGCCACACTTGGTGTCTGCCTCTTCGCGCTCGTCGTGCCGGGGCCGACAGGCGAGTGGACGACAGTCGACGGGACGACAGTCGACGGGACGACAGTGGCCGGGTTCGTCGGCCTGCAGCCGTGGAGCCGACCGTGGGGTCCGCCCCTCGGCCGGCTTGAGATCGGATGGCGTCTTGGCGCGGAGTTTCATGGGCGCGGCCTCGCGACGGCAGGCGCCCGCGAAGCGCTGGCCCGTGGTGTCGCGGCCGGCGTGGAGTCGCCCATCGCCATGATCGACGAACTCAACGGCCCCTCGATCGCTGTCGCCACGAAGCTCGGGATGACCCGCCTCGACCTCTTCGACGCCCCTGATAGTGCCCGCGTCGGCATGTGGGGCTTCTGACGCTGGCGTCTGGACCCGCAGCGCCTGGCCGCCTCGCCTGGATCCGCCTCGCCTGGACCCGCCCCGTTCGAACCCGCCCCGTTCGAACCCACCCCGCCCGAATCGACTCCGCTCGGACTTACCCATTTGATGCCACCGATTCAGTTTCATCGGTGCGACGCTACCGCCGCCACGTGGGAGTCCGTGCGCGGCGCGAGGTGCCCACACGTGTGCCGTCGGTCTAGAACGGCGCGTCATCGTGCATTGCGAGGTCAGTTCTGGCGTTGATGGGTGGGGGTGGTGCGGCCGCGTGGGTGTCGTAGTGCCGGCCGGAGGGGGAACGCCAATGCAGCGTGCGGTCACGATCGATTGAGACGGCCCAGGCCGTTTCGTGTTTCAGATGGTGGTGTTTGGGGCAGAGGTGAGCCAGGTTTGTGAAGTCGGTGGCACCGCCGGCCTGCCAAGGCCAGGTGTGGTCGATCTCGCAGCCCACCGCCCTTCGCGCACATCCCGGAAACCGGCACGTCTGGTCGGCGACCTGCAGCGCCGTCTTCAGGTCGGCCGGAGGGCGGTAATGGTCTCGTCCGACAGAGAGCGTCGCGCCGGTCTCGGGGTGCGTGAGGATTCGCAGGAACGATGGAGCGTGTGCGCAGAGGTCGCGTGCGGTGTCGGCGTCGATGGGTCCGTAGCCGTCGAGCGTGGCGGGTGCGTCGTCGTGGCCGAGCAGGGTCATCACGGGAACGCTCACGATCACTGTCGGCCGCAGCGGTCTCGGGCTGCCGTCGACCGGGTCGCGCAGGAGCAGGTCGCGCAGGGCATCCGACCGCAGTTGCGCCAATGTACGGCTGTCGCTGAGCTCGGTGCTCCTGCTACTGCTGCTGTAGTCGCTGCCGCCGCTGAGCTTGCTGTTGCTGCTGCAGAAGTCGCTCCCGCCGCTGAGCTCGCTGCTATTGCTGCTGCAGTAATCGCTGCCGCCGCCGATTTCGCCTTTGCTGCTGCAGAAGTCGCTGCCGTCGCTGAGCTCGCTACTGCTGATGTCGCTGCAGTCGCTTCCGCCGCTCGGGATACTGCTGCCATAGCACTCGGCACCGCGGCCAGTCTCGATGAATTCGCCGCCGAAGTTGGTGCTCGTGCCGCCTGGCGCATGCCGCGTGGGCGGGCAGGCGGCGGCGAGGGCGTCGTCGCGGAGGTGGCGGGCGAGCTGGTCGAGGGTGTCGTCGATGCGAACGGCGTCGACGGCGGGGAGGTAGTGGTGCAGCCACGCCATTCCGTCGCGGTCGGACTCGAAGGAGACGTGGCGATCTGCGGCGGCTTTCTGCGCTCGCGTGACCATGGATTCGGGGTGGCTGCGCTCGCGCTGGGCACCGGCGGCCCGGGAGAACTGGCTTGCGGTCGAGGTGAGCGCGGCGGGGAGCACACTCGACTCGAAGGCCCGGCGAGCGTCGCCGGGCAGCGAGCGCGCCTGGTTGCACATGACCTGGGCGTGCCGAAACCCGATGGCGCCCGCCGCGAGGGCGGCGCGCGTCTCGGGCAGTTCGTGGACGAGCGCCTCGCTCTCGTCGAGCAGGCGGCACGCCGTGGCCTCTGGGATGCGCGTCGCGCAGGCGATCTCGGCGGTGAGGGAGCGCCGCGCGAGTTCGGCGCGTCTGCCCGAGGAGAACGACGAGGCGACGATCGCATCGACCGACGCCTCCGACCACAGCCGCGCCTGATCGACGAGCCACACCCTTCGTGCGATCAGTCGGGCGATCTCGCGGTCGACGTCGAGAATCTGCTCGATGAAGAGACCGACGGTTTTCGCGGCTCGTTCAGAAAAGATCATGACCTGAGTATATCTCATACATTCGAAGATGTGTTCGAATTCGTCGAAATACAGGTCGAGATTCAGGTGTCGAGACGCAAGACTCAGACCGAAGATCCACGACCCGAGGCCGTCGACCCACGGCCGTCGACCCACGACCCACGACCGACGAGCTGCCACTGACGACCCAAAGCTCCCAGGCCGTCAGACCAGGACCAGCCCGTCAGACCAGGCCGTCAGACCAGTCCCACAGCATCCGAGCCCGAGATACTTAGCCTAGCTAATGAGCTACACTAATGAGGTGATGTTAATAGAAACCGACGGGCGAGCCGAAGAGAGTCGAGCCGCGTCGGCCAGCGAATCCCAGGCCGCCCCCGTCGACGCCCTCTCGGCGAAACTGCGCCCCGCCATCCTGCGGGTCTCGCGCCGCCTGCGTGCCGAGAAGGCCGATCACGAACTGAGTGACTCGCAGTCGGGCATCCTCGGCTACCTGCTCAACCGCGGCCCGACCACCCCCGGCGCCCTCGCGGCTTTCGAGCGTGTCACGCCGCCCTCGATGAACCGCACGATCAACGCCCTGGTCGCGGCCGGATACGCCGTGCGCTCGCCCTCGGTCGACGATGGCCGTAAGGTCGTCGTCTCGCTCACCGCTGCCGGCACCGCTCTCGTGAAGGAGACCCGCCGCCAGCGCGACGCGTGGCTCTATCAGCAGCTCGCCGAGCTGTCGACGGATGACCGGCACACCCTCGACCGCGCCGCAGACATTCTGCGCGCCCTGGCCGACAGGTGATGCGCCGCACACGACTCCGGGCGGCAGAGGTGGGCCGGTGAGCAGCATGTTCCGTTCGCTGAAGGACTACAACTACCGCCTCTGGGCGGGCGGCGCACTCGTGTCGAACACCGGCACGTGGATGCAGCGCACGGCCCAGGACTGGATCGTTCTCACCCAGCTCAGCGACAACAACGCCATCGCGGTGGGCGTCGTCATGGCCCTGCAGCTGGGCCCGCAGCTGCTGCTCGTGCCCTGGACGGGCCTGGTCGCCGACCGGTTCGATCGCCAGAAGCTGTTGATGCTGACGCAGGGTGTGATGGGCATCCTGGGCCTCGGTCTGGGTCTCATCGTGCTCGGCGGCGCCGCCCAGCTCTGGCAGGTGTACATCTTCGCGCTGCTTCTGGGTATCACCTCGGCTTTCGACGCACCCGCGCGCCAGTCATTCGTGTCGAACCTGGTGTCTGACGCCGACCTTTCGAATGCCGTCGCACTGAACTCGGCTTCCTTCAACGCGGCGCGGATGATCGGGCCGGCGATCGCGGGCGTGCTGATCGCCGTGGTCGGCGCCGGCTGGGTGTTCCTCATCAACGCGGCGAGTTTCGGCGCCGTGCTCTTCTCGCTGACTCGGATGCACCGCGAGAGCCTGCGCACCCGTAAGACGGCGCGCAGCGGCAAGGGGCAGCTGCTCGGCGGGTTCCGCTACGTGTCGAAACGGCCAGACATCGTGATCGTGCTGGTGATCATCGCCATCATCGGGGCGTTCGGGCTCAACTTCCAGATCTTCACCTCGACGATGACCACCGTGACCTTCCACCTCGACTCGACGGCGTTCGGGCTGCTGTCGTCGGTGCTCGCCGTCGGTTCGGTCACCGGCGCGCTCCTCTCGGCGAGACGGGAGGTGCCGCGACTGCGGCTGATCTTCGCAGCGTCTGCGTTGTTCGGTCTCGCCTGTCTGCTGGGCGCGTTGGCGCCGTCGTACCTCACCTTCGCCCTGACGCTGGTGCTGCTCGGATTCGCGGCGCAGACGTTGATGACCACCGCGAACGGCACGGTGCAGATGACCACCGCGCCCGAGTTCCGCGGGCGGGTGATGGCCCTCTATATGGCCATCTTCATGGGCGGCACCCCGGTCGGCGCGCCCATCGTGGGCTGGGTGGCCGACAACTTCGGGCCCCGCTGGGCGATCGGGCTCGGCGCGGCCGCCGGGTTCGCGGCGGCCCTGGCCGGGCTGGTCTGGATGATCGCACACCAGCATCTGCGCGTCGCCGTTCACCTGCACGGCTCACCCCGGTTCGTCGTGAGCCACGACGGTGACGGTCGCAGCGTGGAGGTGCTCGAGACGGGGAGCATCGCCCTGCCGGCGCCGGCCGGCGCTTCTGCCGAACCGGCCACCGCGGCAGACGAGCGTGAGCGGTTGCGTGACGACGTGCTGGCCGACGAGGTGACCGAGAGCAGGTGAGGGCACCGCCGGACCGGATTCTGCTGGCCTGGCCGGATTCTGCAGGCCTGGCCGGATTGTGTATAGTGAGAATTCCTTGTTAGCGAAGAATACTCACGTATGTGGAGGCCCGCGTGCTGCACGCACCCCTATCCGCCCATCTTCCGGCCGCCGCCGTCGCGTTCGCGCTGGTCGCCTCGCCCCTCTGGGCGACCACGGGGGCCCTCGCGGCCACGCCGACAGACCTGCCGCAGGAGCAGATCGCCGCGATCGGCGAGGCCGGCACGGTGTACCTGAGCGGAACCTGGTCGGGGTTCGTCAACTTTCCCACGGCCGACGGCGGCACGGCGTGGTCTGACGAGGTCGACGCGTCGTTCAGCTGCAGCGGCTTCGTCGCCAGCGCAGACGGGTCGGTGGTGACCGCGGGGCACTGCGCCGACGTCGCCGAGGGCAAGACCGCGATCATCGACACGTTTCTTGACGGCGAGGTGCAGAACGGCGACATCACCGCCGAAGACGAGCAGGGTTACCTGGCGGCAGGGGCCGAATCGAGTTGGCCCGTCGAGGGCGAGAAGACGGGCGAGGCGCCCGTGCTGACGATGAAGGTGTACCCGGCGATCACGATCACCGCCGACGACTCCACGTCATACCCTGCGGTGTTGGTGGATGACCGGCCCCTCGACCAGGGCGACGTGGCCCTGTTCAAGATCGACACGCCGAGCCCCCTCCCGGTGCTCGTGGTCTCCTCCAGCCAGCCCGCGACCGGCCAGCAGGTCGATGCGATCGGGTATCCCGGCAACGTGACGAGCCTCGTCAGCGGCAACCCCGAGCCGACGTTCGCCCAGGGCCAGGTGAGCGGGCGGCAGCAGACAGACGGCGGTCCGTTCACTCAGGTCGGCGTGGCGATGAGCCCGGGCATGAGCGGCGGCCCGGTGGTCGACGGCTCGGCCGCGGTCGTCGGCACGGTGAGCTTCGGCCCGTCGAGCGACACCCAGCAGCTGAACTTCGCAGCCGCGCCCGAGACGATCTCGGCCCTCCTGTCGCGCAACGGGGTGAAGAACGAACTCGGAGCCGCAGACGTGCCCTTCCGCGCCGGTCTCGACGAGTACTTCGCCGGCAAGTACCATGCGGCGGCCGATGACCTCGCAGCCGCGCTGGCGGCGAACCCCGACAACGCGATCGCCACCCAGTACCAGGAGAAGGCGATCGCGGCCTTCCCTCAGGAGAACACCACCGGCTGGGTGCTCTGGCTGCTGCTCGGCGGCGGTCTGCTCGTCATCGTCATCGCGCTCGTGGTGCTGCTGCTCGTGCTGTCGGGCCGGCGTCGGCGTGCCCGTGCGGCCGGCGGGTACACAGTCACTGACAGCGCCGCTGCGCCCGGCTATGCAGTGGCCGACAGCGCCGCGGCACCCGGCTATGCGTCGGCCGGAGCATCCACCTCCATTCCGACGTCCACCTCCATGCCGACGTCCGCGTCCATTCCGACGTCCACCTCCACACCGCCACTCGCGGGCCCGTCGGTGCCCGCGACGCAGCAGGCGACGGAGGCAGCGGTGCACCAGCCGCAGGCAGCGCCGTCGGCCGACGGCGACACGCGACCGGCGCCCCCGACGGCCGGCTCGGCGGGCTAACGGCGGGCGACTGGGTGCCGTGCGTGCGCGACGCAGGTGCAAATAGACTCGTATGGTGCCCACTCGCCTGACCAACTACTTTCTCAAGACCCTCCGCGAAGACCCCGCCGATGCCGAGGTGACCAGCCACCGTCTGCTCGTTCGGGCCGGCTACATCCGGCGCCAGGCGCCCGGCATCTTCGCCTGGCTGCCGCTCGGTCTGCGGGTGAAGAGCAAGATCGAGGCGATCATCCGTGACGAGATGACCAACGCGGGCGCCCACGAGGTGCACTTCCCGGCCCTGCTGCCCAAGGAGCCCTACGAGGTCACGAACCGGTACGTCGAGTACGGCGACGGCATGTTCCGCCTGAACGATCGGCGCGGTGCGGGCTACGTGCTGGCCCCGACGCACGAAGAGGTCTTCACCCTGCTGGTGAAAGACCTGTACAACAGCTACAAAGACCTGCCCCTGTCGATCTACCAGATTCAAGACAAGTACCGCGACGAGGCGCGCCCCCGCGCCGGTCTGTTGCGCGGTCGCGAGTTCACGATGAAAGACGCGTACTCGTTCGACTACACCGATGCGGGGCTGGATGCCTCGTACCAGGCCCAGCGCGACGCCTACGAGCGCATCTTCACCCGACTCGGCCTCGAGTACGTCATCGTCAAGGCCGACGCCGGTGCCATGGGCGGCTCGAAGAGCGAGGAGTTCCTGCACCCCACCTCCGTGGGCGAAGACACGTTTGTACGTTCGGCGGGCGGCTACGCGGCCAACGTCGAGGCGTTCACCACCCTGGCTCCGCCGGAGCGCGGGTTCGACGGCCTCACCCCTGCCGAGGTCGTCGACACCCCCGACACCCCCACGATCGCCACTCTGGTCGCCGCGGCGAACGCCGTGCATCCGCGACCCGACGGCACGCCGTGGAACGCCGGCGAGACGCTCAAGAACGTCGTGCTCGCGCTCACCCACCTCGACCACTCGCGCGAGATCGTCGTCGTGGGCCTGCCCGGCGACCGCGAAGTCGACCTGAAGCGCGCCGAGGTCGCGTTCGCGCCGGCCGAGGTCGAGGCGGCGACCGACGACGACTTCGCCCTGCACCCCGGGCTCGTCAAGGGCTACATCGGGCCGTGGTCGCCCGAGGGCCAGGTGCTCGGCGAGACATCGAGCACGGGCATCCGGTACTTCGTCGACCCGCGCGTGGTGAGCGGCAGCGGGTGGATCACCGGGTCGAACATCCACGGCAAGCACGTGTTCGGCCTGGTCGCCGGGCGCGACTTCGTGGCCGACGGCACGATCGAGATCGCCGAGGTCAGGGCTGGCGACCCCGCTCCCGACGGGTCGGGGCCGGTCGAGCTCGCGCGCGGCATGGAGATCGGGCACGTCTTCCAGCTCGGGCGCAAGTACGCCGAGGCCCTGGGCCTGAAGGTGCTCGACGAGAACGGCAAGCTGGTCACGGTGACCATGGGCTCGTACGGCATCGGCGTCACGCGCATTCTCGCGATCATCGCCGAGCTCAACAACGACGACAAGGGCCTCATCTGGCCGCCGGCCGTCGCGCCGTTCGACGTGCACGTCGTCGCGGCCGGCCGGGCCGGCAAAGACGACGCGATCTTCGAGGCGGCCGAGCAGATCGTAGTCGACCTCGAGCGTGCGGGGAAGTCGGTTCTGTTCGACGACCGCCCGAAGGTGTCGCCGGGAGTAAAATTCGGTGACGCCGAGCTCATCGGTGTGCCGAAGATCGTGATCGTCGGCAGGGGAGTCGTCGATGGAATGGTCGAGGTGTGGAACCGCGCGAGCGGCGCACGCACGGAGGTCGCCGTCGACGCGGTGGCTGCCGCTGTGGCCGACGTGGTGGCCGACGCAGTCTGAGCCGGCCGGCCGCCCGGGCAAACTCCCACCAAGCTCAACCTAGACTTGAACGATGCATTCAGCCTTGTTCCGGCTGTTCCCGCTTTACGAAGGATTCCATTGACGCTTCAGAATGCCACCTTCCGGCATCAGAATTCAGCGCTTCTCGCGGTCAAGGCCCGTCTCGCGCCGCTCGTCGTGACGAGTGAAGAGATCGATGTGCGGCTGGCTGAGGCGCTGACCCGCCTGCGTCTGCCTACGGGCCTGCTGCAGCGGGTGGCCGGCGTCATCTCGCGCCGCAACTGGGACGACAACGGCGAGACCTTCGACCAGGCCGCGGCGGGAGCCGCGAAAGACGCCCTCGCCGAGGCCAACGTCGACCCGAGCGAGGTCGGCCTGCTCATCAACACGTCGGTGACCCGCAAGCACCTGGAGCCGAGTGTCGCGGTGGGCATCCACCACGCCCTCGGCCTGCCGCCCTCGGCGATGAACTTCGACATCACGAACGCCTGCCTCGGGTTCGTGAACGGAATGACCCTGGCCTCGCAGATGATCGACTCGGGCCAGATCAAGTACGCCGTGATCGTCGACGGCGAAGACTCGAACGAGATTCAGGCCAACACGATCAACCGGCTCTCGCAGCCCGGCATCTCGCGCAAAGACTTCGTGAACGAGTTCGCCTCGCTCACCCTCGGCTCGGGTGCCGCCGCTGCGGTGCTCGGCCCGGCGGATGCTCATCCCGAGGGTCACCGCATCATGGGCGGCATCTCCCGCGCCGGCACCGAGCACCACCTGCTCTGCGTCGGCGACAAAGACGGCATGTTCACGCACACGAAAGAGCTGCTCGCGGGCGGCATGGCGCTCGTCGTCGAGGCCTGGAAGGAGGCCAAGAGCTCATGGGACTGGCAGAAGATGGACCGCTACATCTTGCACCAGGTCTCTGACGTGCACACCGACTCCATCGTCAAGGCGGCGAAGCTCGACCGCAAGAAGATTCCGCTGACCTACCCGATCTTCGGCAACGTCGGCCCGGCCTCGCTGCCGATGACCCTCGCCCTCGAGGTCGAGAAGCTGGTCAAGGGCCAGCGTGTTCTCTGCATGGGCGTCGGTTCGGGCATCAACACGGCGATGACCGAAATCGTCTGGTAGTGGAGTCGGGCTTCACCGCACCGGCGTCATACCCGCCGCCCGGGCTGCCGGGGCTGAACGACCGCTGGTCGCGGCTCGTCACGGCGCCCGACGGCGACGGGGTGCCGCGCACCTGGCACCTGCTCGACAACGCCTCTGAGCTCGCCGCCGCCGGGGCGGTGCCCACCGGCACCATTTTGTGCGTGCACGGCAACCCCACGTGGTCGTACCTGTGGCGTTCAGTGCTCGAGCAGGCGGTGCTCGATGCTCGGCTGACCGGGGCGCACACGGCGACGGATGCTCGGCAGACCGGGGCGCACACGGCGACGGATGCTCGGCAGGCGTTCACACAGGGCGGCACTGCACCCGTCTGGCGGGTGATCGCCGTCGACCAGCTCGAGATGGGGTACTCCGAGCGCACCGGTGAGACGCGAACGCTCGCCCGCCGCGTGGCCGACCTCGGCGCTCTCACCGACGCGCTGGGGCTGCGTGAACCGGTGGTGACACTCGGGCACGACTGGGGCGGTGTCGTCTCGCTCGGCTGGGCGGTCGATCATCCGCAGCAGCTGGCGGCCGTGATGCTGCTCAACACCGCGGTGCATCAGCCCGAAGACTCGCCCCTGCCCGCGGCGCTGCGACTCGTGCTCGCGCGCTCGATGCTGGCGACCAGCACCGTTCGAACTACTGCGTTTCTCGACACGACGCTGGCGATCGCGCATCCCGCGCTGACTCCGGATGTTCGGCGAGCCTTTCGCGCACCCTACCGTTCGGCAGCTCGCCGGGCCGGTATCGGCGCATTCGTCGCCGATATACCCGTCGATGACTCCCACGTGAGTTTCAGCGAGCTGACCCGGGTGTCGACCGGGGTGTCTCGCCTCGAGGTGCCCGCACTGATGCTGTGGGGCCCCCGCGACCCGGTCTTCAGCGATCGGTACCTCGGCGACCTGATCGCGAGGCTGCCGCACGCCGACGTGACGCGCTTCGAGCGGGCCGGACACCTGGTCGGCGAAGACGTCGCCGTGGCGCCGATGATCACGCAGTGGCTGAGCGACCGGTTCGGCCCGGGGGAGCGCGCAAGTGAGACGGGTGCTGGCGCTGAGGCTGGCGGTGGCAGTGGCGGTGGCAGTGGCAGTGGCGGTGGCAGTGGCAGTGAGGTTGATGGTGGCGGTGGCGCTCGCGCAGGGGGCTCAGCAGCCGGTGCAGCGGCCGGCGCACGGGCGGTGTCGGTGACGGAGCCGCTGCAGGAGCCGGAGGCGCTTGAGGGGCGGGAGGCGGGGCCTGCTCCGGAGACAGCTGGCGCGTTCCCCGAACCCGCATACCGGCCGCTGTGGAGCACCCTCGACGAGCGCCGCGGTGACCGCACTGCGGCTGTCGTCGAGATGGCGCCCAGAGGCACCACCGGAGGGCGTGGCATGACCGGGGGGCGTGGCATGACCGGGGGGCGTGGCATGACCTGGGGGCGTCGCACGACCGGAGGGCTGGGCGCCATCGGAGCGGGCCGCGCGAGCGGAGCGCCCAGCACGAGCGGAGCGCCCCGCACGAGCGGAGTGCGGGATGCGAGCGAGCCACACGTCGTCAGTTGGGCCCTGCTGGCCCGGCGTGTCGACGAGCTGGCCGCGGGGCTCATCGCCGTCGGCGTGTCGAAGGGCGACCGCGTGTCGCTTCTCGTGCCGCCGGGGGCCGACCTCACCGCTGTGCTCTACGCGTGCCTGCGCATCGGCGCCGTCGTGGTCGTGGCCGACGCGGGCCTGGGTGTGAAGGGCCTCGGCCGCGCCGTTCGGGGAGCACGCCCCCAACACGTCATCGGCATCGAGAAGGGTCTGGCGGCGGCCCGGGTTCTCGGATGGCCGGGGCAGAAGATCTCCACCAGAACCCTGTCACGCACCCTCGCCGCCGCGCTCGGCGTCTCCCACTCGCTCGGCCAGGTCGCGACGATCGGCCGCGCGACGCTCGCCGCCGCGGCGGCGGCGTCCGTCGGCAGTGCGGCGCCCGTCGACGGTGCGGCGTCCGTTGACAGTGCTGCGCCTGTCGACGGTGCTGCGCCTGTCGACAGTGCTGCGTCCGTCGACAGCACTGTGCCCGTCGACAGCACCGTAAGCGACAGCACAGGGCGGGTGGGCGGACTGGCCGTCGAGGCGCCGGGCGCCGACGACACGGCGGCCATCCTCTTCACGTCGGGGTCGACAGGGCCGGCGAAGGGTGTCGTCTACACCCACCGCCAGCTGGCCGCCCTCGTCGCTCTGCTGCGCGAGACGTTCGGGCTCGGGCCCTCGACCGGTCTCGTGGCGGGGTTCGCTCCGTTCGCGCTGCTGGGGCCGGCTCTCGGCGCGACCTCCGTCACCCCCGACATGGACGTCACCGCCCCCAAGACCCTGACCGCCACAGCCATCGCGGCGGCGGCGCAGGCGGTGCAGGCCACCGTGGTGTTCGCTTCGCCCGCCGCCCTGACGAACGTGCTCGCTACGGCCGACACCCTGTCTGACCTGCAGCGCCGCACGCTCGGGCGCGTGCAGACGGTGCTCTCGGCCGGCGCGCCGCTGCCCGTTGCGCTGCTCGAACGGGTTCAGGCGCTCGTGCCCGACGCGGTCATCCACACGCCCTACGGCATGACCGAGGGCCTGCTGATGACCGACATCACGCTGCCGGAGATCCGTCGGGCCCAGGCCGGCCAGGCGAGCTCGGTCAGCTGCACGCCGCAGGACCAGCTGGCGGGGCGCACGACAGCGGCGCACGCCGGGCACACCGCACAGCCACAGCAGCCCGACCGGGTCGTGCCGGGAGGAGTCTGCGTCGGCACGCCCGCGCACGGCGTCGAGCTTCGGATCAGTGCGCTCGACGCTGTCGGCCGCGCCACGGGCGCCCTCGGCCGTGAGCCGTTCGTGACCGGAGAGATCGTCGTCTCGGCGCCGCACCTCAAAGACCACTACGACCAGCTCTGGCTCACCGACCGCGAGGCCACCCGCGGCACCCCGTCGGCCCGCGCCGCGATGCGTGGCGAGGCCACCCCCGCAGCACCGTCGGCCCGCGCCGGGACGCGTGGCGGGGCCACCCCCTCAGCACCGCGCTGGCACCGCACCGGCGACGTGGGGCACCTCGACGGCGAGGGGCGGCTCTGGGTCGAGGGGCGCCTCGTGCACGTCGTCACGACGGCCACGGGCATCCTGACCCCGGTCGGCCCCGAGCAGCGAATCGAGGCGTTGCCGGAGGTTCGGCGGGCAGCGCTCGTCGGCATCGGCCCCGCCGGAACGCAGCAGCCCGTCGCGGTCATCGAGACCGTTCGGCCCGCCCGCTCGGCCGGTCTCGCGCCGACCCGGCTGGTCGCCGCCGTGCGCGAGGCCTCGGGCGTCGACGTGGTCGCTGTGCTGATGATCGCCGAGCTGCCCACCGACATCAGGCACAACTCGAAGATCGACCGGGCAGCCCTGGCCGCCTGGGCGGGCGACCTGCTGGCCGGCCGTCGCGCGGGCCGACCGCGGCACCGGCCGTGACCGGAGGACATGCTGGCCGGCCGTCGCGCGGGCCGAGCGCAGCACCGGCCGTGACCGTGCGACATGCTGCCCAGCCGTCGCGCGGGCCGACCGCGGCACCGGCCGTGACCGTTCTCGTCACGGGGGCGAGTGGGATGCTCGGCCGTTCGGTCGCCGTCGAGACGCTCGCCCGGGGGAACGCCGTGCGCACGTTCCAGCGCGGTGCTGCCGACGTGCCCGGCGCCGAGGATGCCCGTGGGTCGCTCACCGACCCGGCGAGCGTGCGCGCTGCGGTCGAGGGCGTCGAGGCGGTCATCCATCTCGCTGCGAAGGTGTCGATGGCGGGGCGCCCCGACGAGTTCGACGCGGTGAACGTCGAGGGCACCAGAACGCTGCTGGCGGCCGCGCGCGAGGCAGGGGTACGCCGGTTCGTGATGGTGTCGTCGCCCTCGGTCGCCCACGCCGGGCTCTCGGTGGTCGGCGACGACGCGCTGCCCGCCGACCCCGAACGGGCGCGGGGCGAGTATGCGCGCAGCAAGGCCGAGGCCGAACTGCTCGCGCTGGCCGAAGACGCGCCCGGCTTCGCCGTGGTGGCGGTACGCCCGCACATCGTGTGGGGCCCGGGCGACACGCAGCTCATCGAGCGCATCGTCGAGCGGTCGCGCCGGGGGAGGCTGCCGCTGCTCGGCGGCGGTCGCGCGCTCATCGACACCACCTACATCGACAACGCGGCCACGGCCATCGTCGCCGCCCTCGAGCGGACCGAGGCGGTGCACGGCCGCTCGTACGTCATCACGAACGGCGAGCCCCGAACGGTGGCGGAGCTGCTGGCGAAGATCTGCGCGGCGGCGGGCGTGCCGGGGCCCCGGTTCAGTGTTCCGGCACCATTGGCGCGCGAGGCGGGCGGCCTCATCGAGTCGGTGTGGAACCTGCGCCCCCACGACGATGAACCGCCGATGACCCGGTTCTTGGCCGAGCAGCTCTCGACCTCCCACTGGTACGACCAGCGCCGCACGCGGGCCGAGCTCGACTGGCAGCCGGCCGTCAGCCTCGACGCGGGGCTCGAACGACTGCGGCAGTGGTACGCCGCCCGCTGACCGCGCGTGCCAACACCATCTTTCTCGGCTATCCTGTATAGCTGGGCTGCGCGCCCTGCCAGCGACGGCGGCGCGCACGACAAGACGAACCCAACCGAGAACTGAATACAGAAAAGAAGGAGGCCGGCCGTGGATATCGACCTCAGCGTGCTCAAGCTCATGGAGCGGGAACGCGACATTCCATTCGACGAGCTCGTGCAGATCATCGAACAGGCAATTCTCACCGCGTACCTGAAGCACACCGGGCAGGCCGAACACGGCCACGCCGACGAGCCGGTGAAGGCCCGTGTGCACCTCGACCGCAAGACCGGCCACGTGAGCATCTTCGTGCCCGAGCTCGACGACGAGGGCGCGGTCATCGGCGAGAGCGAAGACAACCCGAGCGACTTCGGCCGTATCGCCGCCTTCGCCGCCAAACAGGTCATCAACCAGCGACTGCGCGACATCGCCGACGACGCCGTGCTCGGCGAGTTCAAGGGCCGCGAGGGCGACATCGTCGCGGGCATCATCCAGCAGGGCCCGAACCCCCGCATGATCCACGTCGACCTCGGCACGGTGGAGGCCATCATGCCTCCCGAAGAGCAGGTCGCCGGCGAGACCTACGCACACGGCAGCCGCATCCGGGTGTACGTGACCGCCGTGTCGAAGGGCACGAAGGGCCCCCAGATCACCGTCTCGCGCACCCACCCGTCGCTCGTTCGCAAGCTGTTCGCGCTCGAGGTGCCCGAGATCGCAAGCGGCCTCGTCGAGATCGTGTCGCTCGCCCGCGAGGCGGGTCACCGCACCAAGATCGCGGTGCGCGCCACCGAGCCCGGCATCAACGCCAAGGGTGCCTGCATCGGCGAGCTCGGCCAGCGGGTGCGCGCCGTCACCAGCGAACTCGGCAACGAGAAGATCGACATCGTCGACTATTCGGATGACCTGCCGACGTTCGTGGCGAACGCCCTCTCGCCGGCGAAGGTCACCAGCTCGTTCGTGATCGACGCTTCGCTCAAGGCTGTTCGCGCCCTCGTGCCCGACTACCAGCTCTCCCTCGCCATCGGCAAAGAGGGCCAGAACGCCAGGCTTGCGGCGAAACTGACCGGGGCGAAGATCGACATCCAGCCCGACTCGATTCTCGAAGGCGACTGAACGGCGTTCCCGGCGGCGGCGCTGCCGGGTGTCGCCAGTCGGCGGGTGCTAGAATGAATCCAGTAAGAACGTGTGTCGGTTGCCGGGCACGCGCCGAAAAGTCCTCTCTGCTTCGCATCGTGGTTCAGACCACGGCCGCGGGTCAGCGGAGGGCACTCGCCCAGAACCCAGTGCTCGTCGTCGACGAGGCCGCTGTTCTTCCGGGCCGCGGCGCGTACGTGCATCCGACGCAGGCGTGTTTCGACAGCGCTGTGAAGCGCCGGGCCTTCGCCCGTGCACTTCGTCTCGCCCCCGGCAACACACCACCTGACACGGCCAACCTACAGACAAGGCTGAACGGCATTGTGAACACAAATGAGTGACAACTGATGAGCGACTCGAAATGAGTCCCGCACGTAGCTGAGGCCTGCCCCTGTTCGGGAGTAGGCCCGAACAAGGAGAATTGTGGCAAAACCACGCGTACACGAGATCGCAAGCGAACTCGGCGTCGACAGCAAGGTCGCACTGGCCAAGCTGAAAGAAATGGGTCAGTTCGTCAAGGGCCCGTCATCGAGCATCGAGCCCCCCGTGGCCCGGCGCCTGAAAGAGGCGCTGCAGGCCGAGAGTGCCGCAGCGACGTCGGGCGGCCAGGCCTCGTCTGCCGCCGCCGGCGGTTCATCGTCGGGTTCGGCCGGCGGCGTCGCCTCAGCGACCGCCGTTCGCCCGGGCTCACGGCCCGGCCCCGCCGCGCCCAAGGCGCCCGGTTCGCAGGCCTCGTCTGCTCCCGGCCGCCCCGGCTCGACGGGCCCCTCGTCGACCCCGACGCCCGGCCGCCAGTCGGCGCCGGCCGCGTCGTCGACCGGTTCGCCGTCGGCCTCGTCGACCGCGCCCGCTGCCGAGGCTCCGGCCGCGACTGCCGGCACGTCGGCGCCCAGCGCGCCGCGCTCGAGCGCGCCCTCCACTGACCAGTCCGCGCCACGCTCGGCTGCGACGGGTGCTGCCGCAGGCGCTGCGACCGGTGCAACCCCCGGTGCGGCATCCGGTTCGGCCGCCCCCGGTACGACAACCCCAGGTTCGGCCGCTCCCGGTTCCGCCGCTCAGGCCGGTTCGGGCACCGCCTCGGCCACGCCCGGCTCGGCGACTCCCGGTGCTCCCCGCCCCGGCGGCCCGCGCCCCGGCAACAACCCCTTCGCCTCGAGCCAGGGCATGCAGCGCCCCGGCGCACCGCGCCCGGGCAACAACCCGTTCGCGAGCCAGCAGGGCATGCAGGCCGGTGGCCAGGCGCCCCGCCCCGGTGCTCCCGCGGCCGGCGGAGCCAGCAACATCCCCCGCCCCGGCGCTCCTCGCCCCGGCGCGCCCCGCCCCGGCGCCCCGCGCCCGGGTGGCGCAGGCCAGGGCGCTCGCCCCGGCGGCTTCGGTGCCCGCCCCGCGGGTGCCGGCGGCTTCCGTCCCGGTGGCGCCGGTGGCGCTCGCCCGGCCGGTGCCGGTGGTTTCCGCCCCGGTGGCGCTCCCGGCGCAGCCGGTGGCAACACCTTCGGCGCCCCGCGCCCCGCTGGTGGAGCCGGCGGTCGCGGTCGTGGCCCCGGTGGTGGTACCGCAGGCGCATTCGGTCGCGGCGGCGGTCGTGCGAAGGCACGCAAGTCGAAGCGCACGAAGAGGGCCGAGTTCGAGCTGAGAGAGGCTCCCTCGCTCGGTGGTGTCAGTGTTCCCCGCGGTGACGGCACGACGGTCATCCGTCTGCGCCGTGGCGCCTCGATCACCGACTTCGCCGACAAGATCGACGCGAGCCCGGGCAACCTGGTCACCGTGCTGTTCCACCTCGGTGAGATGGCCACGGCGACCGAGTCGCTCGACGAGGCCACGTTCGGCGTGCTGGGCGAAGAGCTGGGCTACAAGATCCAGATGGTCTCGCCCGAAGACGAAGACCGCGAGCTGCTGCTCGGCTTCGACATCGACATCGACGAAGAACTCGCCGATGAGACCGATGAAGAACTCGAGATCCGGCCGCCCGTCGTCACCGTCATGGGTCACGTCGACCACGGTAAGACCCGCCTGCTCGACGCCATTCGCAACGCGAACGTCGTCGCCGGTGAAGCCGGTGGCATCACCCAGCACATCGGTGCCTACCAGGTCATCACCGAGCACGAGGGCATCGAACGCGCCATCACCTTCATCGACACACCGGGCCACGAGGCGTTCACCGCCATGCGTGCCCGTGGTGCTCAGGTCACCGACATCGCGGTTCTGGTTGTCGCGGCCGATGACGGTATCATGCCGCAGACCATCGAGGCCCTGAACCACGCCCAGGCGGCCAACGTGCCGATCGTGGTCGCGGTCAACAAGATCGACGTCGACGGTGCGAACCCGGCCAAGGTGCGCCAGCAGCTCACCGAGTTCGGTCTCGTCGCCGAAGAGTACGGCGGAGACGTGATGTTCGTCGACGTGTCGGCTCGTAACAACACGAACATCGACAAGCTGCTCGACGCTGTGCTGCTCACCGCAGACGCAGGTCTCGACCTGCGGGCCAACCCGAACAAGGATGCCCGTGGTGTCGCCATCGAGGCGAAGCTCGACAAGGGCCGCGGTGCTGTCGCCACCGTGCTCATCCAGTCGGGTACGTTGCACGTGGGTGACGCCATCGTCGCCGGAACGGCCTACGGCCGCGTTCGGGCGATGCACGACGAGAACGGCAACTCGGTCGAGGCGGCAACCCCGTCACGCCCGGTTCAGGTGCAGGGTCTGTCGAGCGTGCCACGCGCCGGTGACACCTTCCTCGTGACCGAAGAAGACCGCACCGCCCGCCAGATCGCTGAGAAGCGTGAAGCCGTCGAGCGCAACGCCCTGTTGGCCCGTGCCCGCAAGCGCATCTCGCTCGAAGACTTCACCAAGGCTCTCGAAGAGGGCAAGGTCGAGTCGCTCAACCTCATCATCAAGGGTGACGTCTCCGGTGCTGTCGAAGCACTCGAGGAGTCGCTGCTCAAGATCGAGGTCGACGACAGCGTGCAGCTGCGCATCATCCACCGCGGTGTGGGTGCCGTCACGGCATCCGACGTCGACCTGGCGACGATCGACAACGCGATCATCATCGGGTTCAACGTGCGCCCCGACCCGAAGGCCCGCGAACGTGCGGCGCGCGAGGGTGTGGATGTGCGGTTCTACTCGGTCATCTACAACGCGCTCGAAGACATCGAGAACTCGCTCAAGGGCATGCTCAAGCCCGAGTTCGAAGAGGTGCAGTCGGGTGTGGCCGAGATTCGCGAGATCTTCCGCTCGTCGAAGTTCGGCAACATCGCCGGTGTCATCGTGCGGTCGGGCACGATCACGAGGAACGCCAAGGCGCGGGTCATCCGCGACGGTGTCGTGGTCGGCGACAACCTGGCCATCGAGTCGCTGCGTCGCTTCAAAGACGACGTCACCGAGGTTCGTACCGACTTCGAGGCCGGTATCGGTCTCGGCAAGTTCAACGACATCCAGGTGGGCGACGAGATCGAGACCATCGAGCTCAAAGAGAAGCCGCGCGCGTAGGCGGTAGCAGTACCCCGGCGGGGCATCCTGAACCTTGGGATGCCCCGCTTTCACTTCCGATGAAAGGATCAGTCATGGTTGACGAAGCCAGAGCACGCAAGTTGGCAGACCGCATCAAGGTCATCGTGGCGAAGAAGCTCGAACGCGGCATCAAAGATCCGCGCCTCGGATTCGTCACCATCACCGACGTTCGGGTCACCGGCGACCTGCAGCACGCCTCGATCTTCTACACGGTGTACGGCACCGACGAAGAGCGGGCCGACAGCGCCGCGGCGCTGAAGTCGGCCACCGGCATGCTGCGCACCGAGGTGGGCAAGAACATCACGTCGCGCCTCACCCCCTCGCTCGAGTTCATCGCCGACGGCATCCCCGAGAACGCGAAGCTCATCGACTCCCTGCTGAATGAGGCGAGGGCGCGCGACGCCGAGGTGGAGAGACTGGCCCGGCAGGGCACGTACGCCGGCGACGCCGACCCGTACGTCAAGCCGCGCGTGATCGGCGACGATGACGATGACGACTTCGATGACGATGACGATGACGACGACTTCGATGACGAAAGTGATGACGCAGTTGACGCCGACGCCGGGAAAGGCGCCCGCTAGACACTCGGTTGCACGGCTGCGGTGAGAAATTTCACACCGCTTGCTGCAACGTGGTGAAATTCCTTCCACCGGGGCCGGTGACGGGCTTACGATTCTTGCGTGTACTACGTGACGCTCTACACGGCCGATCCGGCCGGTTTCGCCCGCGTGGCCGAGGTGTATCCGCGGCACCGCGCGTACCTCGACGCCTTCGCCGAGGGCGGCGGCCTGTGGCTGATCGGCAGCTTCGGCGACCCGGAGGTCGAGGGATCGATGGCCGTCTTCCGAACGCGCGACGCCGCCGAGGAGTTCGTGGCGAACGACCCGTTCGTCACCGAGGGCCTCGTGGCCTCGTCGAGCATCCGTGAGTGGCAGCCCCTCGAGTTCGAGCCGGCCCGGGCCAGCCGCACGCTCGACCCGGCCAACTTCGTGGGCTAGCTGAACCTGGCTGAACCTGGCTGAACGCAGCGCGGCCTCTACCGCGCACTGGCGGCTACGTCAGCTCAGCTGCGAGCGTCGGCAGCGACGGCCGCAGCGACGACTGCGACGACCTCGTCGGGGGCGACGAACTCGCCCGAGCGCTCCACCCGGTGCACCAGGTCGGTCAGCGCCTGGTTCACCGGCGCGTGCCGGCCGAGCTGCCGAGCCTCGGCGACCACGGCGCCGTTGAGGTAGTCGATCTCGGTCGGCTGGCCACGACGGATGCTCTGCAGCGTCGATCCCGGGTTCGGAGTGCCGCCCATCCGTCGCCCCATCAGCCTCGGCAGTGCTCCGCCGAGCCGAACCGGTGCCACCGCGAACACGCGCAGCAGAGCGTTGTTCAGCCCCTGCACGCTGCCGTAGTGGATCTTTCGGGCGAACCCGGTGCGCACGGCCTCCCGCATGCTCGCAGAGATCACCGGGTTCAACCGTGGGTGTGCGAGGGTCTGCTGGGCGCTCAGCCCGGTGATCGCAGGCATCGCGTTGACCTGGTTGACGATGAGTTTGGTCCACTGTGCGCCGCGGAAGTTGCCGATCGCCTGCGCCGGAATGCCCTGGGCGAGGGTCGAGGCGGCGGCGAGGGCCGCCGAGCCGACCGGTCCCGCGCCGGTGCCGAGGTACGTCGGGCCCGACGTCGTGACGGTCACCTCGCCGGGTGACAGGTAGCTCGTGGCGTAGAGGGCGAGGGCGCCGATCCAGGTCGCCTCGGGCAGGGCGGCGCGGGCCGTGTCGAGCGCTTCGAGGCCGTTCTGCACGATGACCACGGGCAGCCCTCGCAGCAGGTCGGCATTCGCGGTGATGGCCGCCCGGGCATCCTGCGCCTTCGTGCAGACCAGGGCGAGCTCGGGGCGGCGGGTGAGCTGTTCGTGTGCCGTCACATGCGCGACGTGATCGCCCCACGCGCCCGTGAGCCGGATGCCGCTCTGCCGTATTGCGACGAGATTGTCACCGCGTGCCGCGAGCTCGACCTGGTGACCCGCACGGTCGAGAGCGGCGGCGATGCTGCCTCCGATGGCACCGGCACCGACGATGGCGATCTTCATGGCTACAGGCTAACGCGTCACGGCAGGCGGAACCCGCCGTTCGATTCGACGGCCAGACCGTCGACGAGCAGGCCGGCCAGTGCTCGTGCGCGCTGCTCTGCATCGGGCCAGAGGGCGTCGACCTCGGCCGCCGAGACCGTGTCGTGGCGCTCGGCTGTCGCCCGCAGCGCGGAGAGGATGATGCCCCGAACCTGGCGGTCAGAGCCCTCGTACTTCTTCTGCACGGCCTTGCGGCGGCCCGTGAAGCCGGGGTACCCGGCGGCCCGCCAGGCACACGTCGCGCGCAGCGGACACTCATCGCAGCGGGGAGCCCGCGCGGTGCAGACCACGGCGCCGAGCTCCATCATGCCCGCGTTGAAGGCACGGGCGTCGTCGCGGCCCTCGGGCAGCAGCGCCGCCATGTCGGCGAGGTCGCGGCGGCCGGTCGGTGGCCCCGGTTCGGCCTGGCCGAGCACGGCGCGGGCGATCACACGACGGATGTTCGTGTCGACCACCGGGTGCCGGTCGCCGTAGGCGAACGCGGCGACGGCGCGGGCGGTGTAGTCGCCTATTCCGGGCAGGGCCAGCAGGGCATCCACGTCTCGCGGAACGACGCCGTCGTGCCGTTCGACGATGGCGACCGCGGCCGCGTGCAGCCAGAGCGCGCGGCGCGGGTAGCCGAGCGACTGCCAGGCGCGCACGGCGTCGCCGGGGGAGTCGGCGGCGAGGGCGGCGGGGGTGGGCCAGCGCTCGAGCCACTCGGCCAGGCGCGGAACGACGCGGCTGACGGGTGTCTGCTGCAGCATGAACTCGCTGACCAGCGTGCCCCACGGGGGGAAGCCGGGCCGGCGCCAGGGCAGGTCGCGGGCGGTGGCGGCGAACCACGGGATGATCGCGGCGCTGATCTCGGCAGTCACAGTCGCAACGTTACCGAACGGAGCGCGCGGTGATGCCGGCACGGCGGCCGGGGTGCTGTCGCGTGCCCTGCCCTGCCCGCGCTGCCCTGCCCCGCCCTTCTGCCACGCTCGTAGACTGGGGGCATGGTCTATCCACCGACGCCCCGCAGCGAATTCTTCGACGCTCTCGCGGCCGAGATCTTGCACAACTACCGGCGCGGCCGGGTGCTCATCGGCATCGACGGCCTCGTCGGCGCGCGAGCGTTCGCCGACGACCTCGCCGTGGCGCTGCGCGAGGCCGGCCACGCCGTCTTCCGCGCTTCGTTCGACGACTTCCAGCGACCGAGGGCGGCTCGCACCCAGCGCGGAGCCGCCTCACCCGAAGCGCTCTATTTCGACTGGTACGACTACTCGGCCTTTCTGCGGGTGCTCGTGCAGCCGTTCCGCATGGGCGGCAGCACCGGCTTCAGCACGGCGAACTTCGACGCCGACCGCGACATTCCGCGCGAATCGCGCTGGGTCACCGGCCCGCAAGACGCGATGCTTCTGGTGGACGGCCCGTTTCTGCAGCGCCCCGAGCTGCGCGGCAACGCCAACTTCATCGCCTACCTCGAAACACCCGCAGACACGCTCGATGCGCAGCAGGCCGGGGCGAAGCAGCTGTACGAGGCAGCCGTGGGGCCCCGCCCGCTCGCCGATGCGATCATCGACGACACCGTTGCGGCCGCACCGCGCCGCCTCTTCGCCGACCGCTGTTGACGCCGACCGCGGCTGACCTCGACCGCGGCTGAGCTCGACCGCGGCTGATTTCGACCGCGGCCGACCTCGACCGCGGCTGACTTCAATCGCCGTTGGCGCCGAACGCTGCCATCCTCGGCCGCTGTCGGTGCCGACCGCTGTTAGCGTTGTCGGGTGACTTCTTCGGGCCCGACCAGCGGCATCCTGCTCATCGACAAGCCCACCGGGCTCACCAGCCACGATGTCGTCGCCAAAACCCGCCGTGCCGCCGGCACCCGCAAGGTCGGCCACGCCGGAACGCTCGACCCGATGGCCACCGGCCTGCTGGTGCTGGGGCTCAACTCGGCGACCCGGCTGCTCACCTACGTTGTCGGGCTCGACAAGGAGTATGAGGCGACCATCCGGCTCGGGGCCTCTACCACCACCGACGACGCCGAGGGTGAGACCCTCGAGACCGCAGCATCCGGAACCGTCGAACGCGTCACGCCCGAGGCGATCGCGGCCGGCCTCGCTGCCCAGACCGGTGCCGTCCTGCAGCGCCCCAGCTCGGTCAGCGCCATCAAGGTCGACGGCCGCCGTGCCTACGCCCGGGTGCGCCAGGGCGAGACGGTCGTTCTGGATGCCCGGCCGGTCACGATCGCCTCGATCGACCTGCTCGCCGAGAGGCCAGTGCTCGATGCGGCGGGCGCGACCGTGCTCGACCTCGACGTGCGGGTGACGTGCTCGTCGGGAACGTACATCCGCGCCATCGCCCGCGACCTGGGCGACACGCTCGGCGTCGGCGGCCACCTCACTGCGCTGAGGCGCACCCGAATCGGCCCCTTCGGCGTGGCTCAGGCCCACGCGATCGACACGCTCGACCCGTCGACGGCGCTCGTGCCCCCGGCCCGGGTCGCCGCTGCGCTGTTCACCGTGGCCGACCTCGATGCCCAGCAGTCGATCGATCTGCGCAACGGCAAGAAGATCGCCTTCGACGGCCCGGCCCGCACGACGTTCGCCGCCATCGACCCGGCCGGCGACCTGATCGGGCTCTTCGAAGTGCGAGGCGGGGCGGCTCGCGTTCTGGTGAACTTCCCGGCCGACAAGGAGCCCGCATGATCGTCTGGTTCTCGTACGTGCAGATCGCCGTGGCCCTCGTCGCCGGAGTCTTCTGCCTCGTCTCGGGCTTCGCCGGGCGCAAGCCGAACGACTTCAGTCTCGGCGCGACGGCGCTCGTCGAGGTGTTGCTGGTGGCGCAGCTGATCGTCGCCATCGTGTCGCCCGCGGCCGGCAACCCGCCCCAGGGCGACGTGCTGACGTTCTGGGTCTACATGGTGTCGGCGCTACTGCTGCCCGTGGCCGCCGTGTTCTGGGCGCTGATCGACCGGTCGAAGTGGAGCACCGTCGTGCTCGGCGTCGCCTGTCTGGCCATCGCCGTGATGGTCTTTCGAATGAACGAAATCTGGCTGGTTCAGAACGTCTAAACTCGACAGTGCCATGCCATCGACCAATGACACTCCTGCCACCGTTCCTGCCGCGGTCGGCACGACCCTCAAACGGCCCCGGGTGGCGGGCATCGGCCGTGTTCTCGTGGTGGTCTACGCCATTCTCGCGCTGGGCGCCTTCGGGCGGTCGCTCGTGCAGATCACCGAGCAGTTCGCCGACGCACCCGTCGCCTACACGCTCTCGGCCGTCTCGGCCGCGGTGTACATCGTGGCGACCATCGCTCTCGTCGCGCGCGGCGCCGTGTGGTATCGCATCGCCTGGATCACGATCTCGTTCGAGATGCTCGGCGTGCTCGTCGTGGGCACCCTGAGCATCGTCGCTCCCGAGCTGTTCGCGCATGCCTCGGTGTGGTCGTTCTACGGCATCGGCTACGGCTTCGTGCCGCTGGTACTCCCGGTTCTCGGCATGATCTGGCTGTCGAAGAACCGCCCGGTGCGCTCGGCCGAGCTGCCGGCAGAACCGGCGGCGACCGGTGGCCCATCGGCGACCACTGGCTCATCGGCGACCGGTGGCCCATCGGCGACCCCTGGCCCATCGGCGACCGCTGGCCCGGGCCGGTCGTGAAGGTCTTCAGGTCGGTCGGCGAGGTGCCCGCCGACTTCGGCCCGTCTGCGATCACCGTCGGCAAGTTCGACGGCGTGCACGCCGGGCACCGCGCGGTCATCCGCGAGCTGCTGGATGCCGCACGGCACGATGACCTCGCCGCCGTCGTCGTGACGTTCGACCGGCATCCGGCCCGCCTGCTGAACCCCGAGCGGGCGCCCATCTCGCTGGTCGGCAACGAGCAGAAGCTCGACCTGCTGGCCGAGACGGGTGTGGATGCCACGCTCATGCTCACGTTCGACAACGAGCTCGCGTCGCTCAGCCCGCGCGACTTCGTCACGAGCATCCTGGTCGACGGGCTGCACGCCAGGGTGGTGCTGGTGGGCGGCGACTTCCGTTTCGGGCACCGCAGTGCGGGCGACGTCGCCCTGCTGCGCACGCTCGGCGCCGAGTTCGGTTTCGAGACCCGGGTGATCGCCGACGTCGCGCCCGACTCCGACCGCCGGGTGTCGTCGACCTGGATTCGCGAGCTGCTCGCCGACGGCGACGTCGTGCGCGCGACGGCCCTGCTCGGCCATCCGCCGGCGATCCAGGGCGAAGTGGTGCACGGGGCGAAGCGCGGGCGCGAGCTCGGCTTTCCGACGGCCAACCTGTCGCCGCGGTCGGAGGGCCTGATTCCCGCCGACGGGGTGTACGCCGGCTGGCTGACCGACGGCGACCGGCGCTACCCGGCCGCCATCTCGGTCGGCAGCAACCCCACCTTCGACGGCGTGCCGCCGAAGCAGGTCGAGGCCTACGTGCTCGACGAGACCATCGACCTCTACGGGCACACGGTGCTGATCTCGTTCGCCGACCGCATCCGCGGCATGGTGAAGTTCACCGGAATCGAACCGCTGATCGAACAGATGAACGACGACGTAGAGCAGGTTCGAAAGCGCCTGGCGTGACCGCTCGGGATGCCCGGCCGCTGCCCGTGCGGCCTCTGTGGGCCGGTCGTGCCCTCGCCCTGGCCGGCGTGCTGCTCGTCGCCATCAACCTGCGCACCGCGGTCGCGGCCCTCTCGCCGATCTTCGGGGCGATCGAGATCGACATTCCGTTCGGCAGCCTGGGCATCGGCGTTCTGGGCACGCTGCCGCCGCTGTGCTTCGCCGCGTTCGGGTTGCTCACCCCGCTGTTGCAGCGCCACCTGCGGCTCGAGACGCTGCTGCTGTTCGCCCTGGCCGCGATGGTGCTGGGCGACGCGGGTCGCGCCCTGTCGGGGTCGTACGCGGTGCTGGTCGGCAGCAGCATCCTGACCTTCGCGGGGATGGGTACCGGCAACGTTCTGCTGCCGCCACTGGTGAAGAAGTACTTTCCCGATCGCATCGGGCTGCTGACGTCGCTCTACGCCACCTCGATGGCGCTGTTCTCACTGGTGCCGCCGCTCGTCGCGGTGCCGGTCAGCGAGCAGGCCGGCTGGCGGGTGTCGGTGGGCATGTGGGGCGTGTTCAGCGTCATTGCCATCGCGCCCTGGTTGGTGCTGCTAGTGCGCGACCGGAGGGCGGTGAGGCCAGAGAAGGGCGATTCGTCCGGTGACTCGGCGACCGGCGAACGCGCCGTCTCGGAGACCGACGAATCCGCAGACGGAGCAACACACGCGCCCGGGGGAACCGGCGGCCCGCTGGTCGGGCGCGTGTGGCACTCGGGGCTCGCCTGGGCCCTCGCGATCATGTTCGGAGTGACATCGCTGAACGTCTACGCCGTGTTCGCGTGGCTGCCCGAGCTGCTGACCGAGCGTGCCGGAGTCGACGCCGCCCAGGCCGGGGCACTGCTGGCGCTGTATTCCGCGATGGGAATACCGCTGTCGCTGCTGATCCCTCTGCTGGCGTCGCGGCTGCCCGGCATCGGTGGGCTGGTCTGGGCCGGCGCCGGGTTCTACCTGGCCGGCGATCTCGGTCTGCTGCTCGCACCCGGCACGCTCACGTGGCTCTGGGTCGCGTTCGCCGGCATCGGTCCGCTGCTCTTCCCGCTCTCGCTGCTGCTCGTCAACCTGCGTACGCGCAGCCAGGCCGGATCGGTCGCCCTCAGTGGGTTCATGCAGGGCATCGGCTACCTGATCGGTGCGGCCGGCCCGCTGCTGCTCGGTGTGCTGCGCGAGTCGACCGGCGACTGGACGCTCGCGCTGCTCTTTCTCACGGCGACGGTGCCGATCATCCTGATCGCAGGTCTCGTGGTGGCGCGGCCGCGGCTGCTCGAAGACGACTGGCACCGTCGCACGCCAGAGGTACCGATCGGCACCGGGCGTCGCCCAGCCGAGGGCCGTACACTTGATCGGTGAGTATTGACAGAGTTGTGAGCCCCGCGTCGAGGGCCATCGAGATCGTCGGCGGTGACCTGACCGAGTCGAGTCTGAAACGCTACCTTGCGGGCATCCCCGGCGTCGATGCCGTCGGCCTCGAGGCACGGGCGGCCGACCTCGGCAGCCGGTCGATCAAGACGACCTCGAAGGCCTGGGCGCTCGATCGCATCATCTCGCTGATCGACCTGACCACGCTCGAGGGGGCCGACACGCCCGGCAAGGTGCGGTCGCTCGTTGCGAAGGGCCTGACTCCGGATGCTGCAGACCCGAGCTGCCCGCGGGTGGCCGCCGTCTGCGTGTACGGCGACATGGTGCCCTCTGCGGTCGAGGCGCTCGGCGCCTTCCACGGCGACGCCGTCGAGGGCGGCATCAACGTCGCCGCCGTCGCCACCGCCTTTCCGAGCGGCCGCGCATCGCTGCCGGTCAAGCTGGCCGACACCGCAGACGCCGTGGCCGCCGGCGCCGACGAGATCGACATGGTCATCGACCGGGGGGCGTTCCTCTCCGGCCGTTACGGCCAGGTCTTCGACGAGATCGTCGCCGTCAAGGAGGCGTGCCGCCGGGCCGACGGCAGCTACGCCCACCTGAAGGTGATTCTCGAGACAGGGGAACTGAACACCTACGACAACGTGCGCCGGGCATCCTGGCTCGCCATTCTCGCGGGCGGCGACTTCATCAAGACGTCGACCGGCAAGGTCGCCCCGGCCGCCACGCTGCCCGTCACCGTGCTGATGCTGGAGGTCGTTCGCGACTGGTACCGGCTCACCGGCGAGCAGATCGGCGTGAAGCCGGCCGGCGGAATCCGGGCGTCGAAAGACGCCATCAAATACGTGGTCGCCGTCGCTGAGACGGCGGGGGAGCAGTGGCTGCAGCCGCACCTGTTCAGATTCGGGGCGTCGAGCCTGCTGAACGACGTTCTGCTGCAACGCCAGAAGCTGGCGTCGGGGCACTACTCCGGTGCCGACTACGTGACGATCGACTGAGAGACGCAAGACATGTCATTCCTGGAATATGCCCCGGCCCCCGAGTCGACGGCGCTGCTGAACCTCAAATCTGAGTATGGGCTCTTCATCGACGGCGAGTTCACGGCCGGGTCGGGTGAATCGTTCGCGACCATCTCGCCGGCGACCGAGAAGCACATCGCCACCATCGCGCAGGCCTCGTCGGCCGACGTGGATGCCGCGGTTGCCGCCGCTCGCCGCGCCTACGACACGACGTGGTCGCGCCTGTCGGGTCGTGAGCGCGGAAAGTACCTGTTCCGCATCGCGCGGCTGGTGCAGGAGCGCGCCCGCGAACTCGCCGTCGCCGAGAGCCTCGACAACGGAAAGCCGATCAAGGAGAGCCGCGACGTCGACGTTCCGCTCGTCTCCGCGTGGTTCTTCTACTACGCCGGTTGGGCCGACAAGCTCGACCACGCCGGCCTCGGGGCGAACCCGCGCGCGCTCGGCGTGGCTGCCCAGGTCATCCCATGGAACTTTCCGCTGCTCATGCTGGCGTGGAAGATCGCTCCCGCCCTCGCGGCCGGCAACACGGTCGTGCTGAAGCCCGCCGAGACCACACCGCTCACCGCGCTGCTGTTCGCCGAGATCGTGCAGCAGGCCGGCCTGCCATCGGGCGTGGTGAACATCATCACGGGCGCGGGCGACACCGGCCGCGACCTGGTCAACCACCCCGACGTGAACAAGGTGGCGTTCACCGGCTCGACGTCAGTCGGCCGCGAGATCGCCCGGTCGCTGGCCGGAACAACGAAGAAGCTCACGCTCGAACTCGGCGGCAAGGGCGCCAACATCGTCTTCGACGACGCCCCGATCGACCAGGCCGTCGAGGGAATCGTGCGCGGCATCTTCTTCAACCAGGGGCACGTCTGCTGCGCCGGGTCGCGCCTGCTGGTGCAGGAGAACATCCACGACGAGGTGGTCGAGCGTCTGAAGGTGCGGCTGTCGACGCTGCGGGTCGGCGATCCGCTCGACAAGAACACCGACGTCGGGGCCATCAATTCGAGGGAACAGCTGCAGCGCATCCGTGAGCTCTCTGCCATCGGCGAAGACGAGGGCGCCGATCGCTGGAGCCCCGCGTGCGAGCTGCCGACGTCGGGCTTCTGGTTCGCGCCCACGATCTTCACGAACGTGTCGACGAGCAGTCGCATCGCACGCGACGAGATCTTCGGGCCGGTGCTGTCGGTGCTCAGCTTCCGCACGCCTGCCGAGGCCGTCGCCAAGGCGAACAACACGCCCTACGGGCTGTCTGCCGGAATCTGGAGCGACAAGGGCAGTAAGATCCTCGCCGTGGCCGACAAGCTGCGGGCCGGCGTCGTATGGGCGAACACCTTCAACCAGTTCGATCCGGCCAGCCCGTTCGGCGGCTACAAAGAGAGTGGCTACGGCCGTGAGGGCGGCAAGCAGGGGCTGGCTGCGTACCTCGCGCCGGCGTCGGTCGTGACGAAGGGTGGCACGAAGTGAGCCGGCTGGCCGTGTTGAAGACCTACAAGCTCTACATCGGCGGAAAGTTTCCGCGCAGCGAGTCGGGCCGCGTCTACGAGGTGCGCAGCGCGTCGGGCGAGTTCGTGGCGAACGCCGCCCAGGCGTCGCGAAAGGATGCCCGCGACGCCGTGGTGGCGGCCCGCGCCGCCGTCTCGGGCTGGTCGAAGGCCACCGGGTACAACCGGGGCCAGGTGCTGTACCGCATCGCCGAGCTGCTCGAGGGGCGCCGGGCGCAGTTCGTCGACGAGATCGTCACCGGCGAAGGCGTGACGGCGGAGGTCGCCGCCGGCCAGGTCGACGAGGCCATCGACCGCTGGATCTGGTACGCGGGCTGGGCCGACAAGTACGTGCAGGTGGCGGGCAACGCGAATGCCGTGTCGGGCCCGTTCTTCAACATCTCAGTGCCCGAGGCCACCGGCGTGGTCGCTGTCGTGGCCCCGCAGGATTCGTCACTGCTCGGCTTCGTGAGCGCGGTGGCACCGGCTCTCGTCGCCGGCAACACGGTCGTGGTCATCGCAGCCGAGAAGCTGCCGCTCGCGGCCATCAGCCTGTCGGAGGTGCTCGCCACGAGCGATGTGCCCGGGGGAGTCGTGAACGTGCTGACGGGGTCGCCGGCCGAGATCGTGCCGTGGCTCGCCTCGCACGCCGACGTGAACGCCCTCGACCTGGTCGGGGCTGGTTCGCTCGACTGGGTGTCGCTGCAGATCGCGGCGGCCGAGACGCTGAAGCGCGTGCTGCCGCCCGAGAACGGACCGGATGCCGCGCTGCCGTCGCTCGAACGCATCACCGCGTTCACCGAGACGAAGACGGTCTGGCACACCAAGTCGATGCTGTGAAGCTGAGCAACGCTCGGTAACGGTAGACTGGGGCAATGCCTCGACCCCGCACCGCCGCCGCTCCGGCTTCGCCGGGGCTCGTGTTCACCATGGCTGTGGGGCCGCGCGCGGAGCAGCGAGCCGACCTCGTCTGCATCGACGCAGTGACGCAGGAGTACGTGCTGTCGGTCGACGGGATTCCGCAGTCGCGGGTGTTCCTGAGCGACCCCACTTCGCTCGCGTTCGGGTACATCCGGCAGGTGGCGCGGGTCATCGATGCGTGGGCGCCGGCCGGGCATCCGCTCGCCGTCGTGCACCTCGGGGCGGGAGCCCTCACGCTGCCGCGCTACGTGGCCGCCACCAGGGCCACGTCGCGCCAGGTGGTGGTCGAGGTCGAACGCGCGCTCTGCGAGGCGGTGCTCGAGGCCCTGCCGCTGTGCGAGCCGCTCCGGCTCGTGTACGGCGATGCGAGGGCGGTGGCCGAATCTGCGGTGGCGGGGTGGAGCGGCGGCGACGCGAGGGCGGTGGCCGAATCTGCGGTGGCGGGGTGGAGCGACGCCGAGGTCACCGTGGTCGACCTGTGGTCGGGTGCGTTCATCGCGTCACGGGTGGCGGGCCTCGAGTTCTATCGTCTGGTGGGTGCTCGCTCGGCTGCGACGGGAGTGGTGGCCGTCAATCTGCTCGACGGTCCCGGTTTCGTCTACACCAAGGGCCAGGTCGCCGCACTCAGCCACGTGTTCGCCTACGTGGCTGTCGTGCTCGACGAACGGATGCTCGACAATACGCAGATGGGCAACGTGCTCGTGCTGGCATCTGATGCCGCCCTCGGCCGCGCGCTGCACGCGGTCTCGCTGGCCGGCGGTGTGCGCGTGCTCGACGCAGCCGAACTCGCCGGGTGGGTCGGTGACGTGCCGGCGGCCGACGATGCCCAGGCGTGCGACTCGCCGCCTCCCGACGAGTCGCACTTCGAGCGGTTCTTCGGCCGCGACTTCTTCGCGCCGTGACGGGCGCGCCGCGGCGAACGCGCCGTAACGGGCGCGCCGTGACGGGCGCGCCGTGACGAACGCGCCGTGACGAACGCTTTAGCCCACGGGTCTGAGTCGCTCGGACTTGGCCTACTCGGTCTGGCCGACGAGGTCTGACGAGCTCGGTCTGGCCTACTCGGTCGGGGGCTTCGGGGGCAGGGTGCCCATGGCTCACCTCTCCTTCTCACTACATGAGCAATGCTCGGGAACGATGTCTACTATAGATCCTCTGGCGGGTGACTTCCAGCCTGCTGTGCATCCCGGGTCGATGTCGGCCGGGCGGCGTAGCCTGTTCAGGTGACTACTCAGCGAACCGCCCTCGTGACCGGCGCCACCGGATACATCGGAGGCCGCCTCGTGCCCCGCCTGCTCGACGCGGGGTTCGCGGTGCGGGTGCTGGTGCGTTCGCCCATGAAGCTCGCCGACGTGCCCTGGGCCGACCAGGTGCAGGTCATCACGGCCGACCTCGCCGACCGAGACTCGCTCGAGGGCGCGTTCGACGGCGTCGACGTGCTCTACTACCTCGTGCACTCCATGGGCAGCTCGGGCAACTTCGACGGCACCGAGCTGTCGAGCGCGAAGAACGTCGCGCAACTCGCGCTGAAGGCCGACGTGAAGCGCATCGTCTACCTCGGCGGTCTGCACCCGCAGGGCGTCACACTGTCACGGCACCTGCGTTCGCGGGCGGCGGTGGGCAGCATCCTGTTGCAGTCGGGTGTGCCGACCGTGGCGTTGCAGGCGGGCGTGGTCATCGGGTCGGGGTCGACGAGTTTCGAGATGATCCGGCACCTCACCGAGGTGCTGCCGTACATGCCCGCGCCCAAGTGGGTGCGCAACCGCATCCAGCCCATCGCCATTCGCGACGTGCTCTACTATCTCGTCAAGGCGGCCGACATCGACGAGCCGGTCAACCGCACCTTCGACATCGGCGGGCCCGACATCCTGCGCTACGGCCAGATGATGAACGGGTACGCCGTCGAGGCCGGCCTGCACCAACGGCCCATCGCGTCGCTGCCGGTGTTCACTCCGTGGCTGGCCTCGCAGTGGGTCAACCTGGTGTCGCCGATTCCGCGCAGCCTCGCGGTTCCGATCATCGAGTCGCTGCAGTTCGAGTGCGTCACGAGCGAGCACGACATCCGCACGTACATCCCCGACCCCGAGGGCGGTCTGACCGGCTACCGGCGCTCTGTTCGGCTCGCCCTCGACAAGGTGCGCACCGGCCAGGTCGAGACGAGCTGGCAAGACAGCGACGTGCGCGGCGCCCCGGCCGACACGCTGCCAAGCGACCCCGACTGGGCGGGCCACACGGTCTACACCGACCTTCAGGTACGCACGACGGATGCCCGGCCCGGTGACCTCTGGCGGGTCATCGAGGGCATCGGCGGCGACAACGGCTGGTACTCCTTTCCGTTGGCGTGGGCGGTTCGCGGCTGGATGGACAAGCTCGTCGGCGGAGTCGGCCTGCGCCGCGGCCGCCGCAACCCCGACCACCTGCATACGGGCGACGCGCTCGACTTCTGGCGCGTCGAGCAGATCACCCGCGGCAGCTTCCTGCGCCTGCGGGCCGAAATGAAGGTGCCCGGCCCGGCCTGGCTCGAGCTGCGCGTAGAGCCCCGCGAGGGCGGCGGCTCGACCTACACACAGCGCGCGGTGTTCTTTCCGAAGGGGCTCGCGGGGCGGTTGTACTGGTATTCGATCCTGCCGTTCCACGGCTTCATCTTTCCCGGAATGGCGAACCGCATCACCCAGACGGCCGAGGTCGAGGCGGGCCGCACGGTCGGCGATGTGGGCCATACGCATCCCGCCGAACCGGCGAATGCGTCGCCCGCCGACGAGGTTGCGTAGACTTGTAGCTCCCCACCCGTCGCACACTGGATGATCGCATAGCCCACGACCTCGCATATCTCCACAATCAGGAGGCGGACATGCCCGAAAACCCCACACTCGTTTTTCTCGGCGACAGCTTGACAGCGCACGGTCGCTGGCAGGAGTGGTTCCCCGACTACGACGTGCACAACCTCGGAGTCGGCGGCGACACCACCGATGACGTCAGGGCCCGGCTCGACGACGTCGTCGCCCTGAACCCCGGCACCGTGGTGCTGCTGATCGGCACCAACGACCTCGGCAACAAGCGCCGGTCGGTCGAGCACGTGGTGCAGAACATCGAGACGATTCTGGCCGTGCTTCGCGCCGAGTTGCCCGACGCCGAGATTCTGCTCGAGTCGGTGATGCCGCGCGGCGCCGAGTTCGCCGACGAGGTGCGCGAGATCAACCGGCACATCTGGCAGTTCGCGTCGAGCGTGCGCACGCACTACCTCGACCTCTGGCCCGCTCTGGCGACGGCCGAGGGAGAACTGAACCCCGAGTACACCGACGACGGGCTGCACCTCAACGAGCAGGGCTACCGTGCCTGGCTCGACGAGCTGGAGCCGGCCCTCGAGCGCGTCTACGGCCTGCCCCCGAAGAGCCGCCCGATCAGGCTGCCCGAGCTGCGCAACCCGCACATCTGAGGCCGGGCGCCGCGCAGCGACGTTGCGGCAGTGGTCAGTCGTTGACGTTGACGCCGTGGTGGTGGGTGACGACACCGACCGGGCGGGCGCCGACGCTCTCGATCGCCCGTGATGCGGTTGCCACGCCGCGCTCGGCGGCTCGACGTAGGCGCGCTTCGAGCGCCACGGCTGCGGGCCGCGCGGCTGCGGGCGGCACGGCGATGGGCGCCGCGGCTGCGGGCAGCGCTTCCCCAGCCTGCGTATCGAAGTAGCCCGACAGGAAGCCCGCGTTGAAGGCGTCTCCGGCGCCGGTGGTGTCGACCGGCTCGACGGGAACGCAGTCGACCGTGAAGCGCACGGCGGCGTCACTGCCGCGCGGGCCCGCCCCGATGAACGCGCCGGTGCGGCCGAGTGTCAGGGCCACCACCGCGAAGTGTTCGGCGAGGGCGTCGACCAGCTCGGCCGGCCTGGCGGCATGGCCGAGGCCCGTCAGCGCCCGCGCCTCGTCGAGGTTCGGAAACAGCACATCGGCGCCTCGAACCGCCTCGAGGAACGCGTCGGCGCCGTGGTCGGTGATGAACCCCGAGGAGGCCGGGTCGATCGAGACCGTGATGCCGTGCATCCGGGCCCGCTCGATGAGGCGGCCGAAGCCGTCGACGGGCTGGCCGCTGAAGATGGTGTAGCCGGTGAAGTGCAGGTGGCTGGCCACGCGCAGCAGGGCGTCGCTGACGTCGTCGGGCGCGGTGAGCGCGTTGGCGCCCCGCTCGGTGAGCATGGTGCGGGTGTCGATGGTGCGGCCCGAGACGGGGTCGGTGGTGGTCTCGACGATCACCACGATGGTTCCGGTGGGCAGGATGCTCTCGCCGAGCAGGTGCGCCGTGACGCCCGAGTTGCGCAGCGCCGTCTCGTGCCGCACGGTGTCGACGATGTTCGTGCGGCCGACGAAGTCGACCTGCGTGCCGAGCGACCCGAGCCAGGCCGCTGTGTTCGCCGCGGAGCCGCCCGGGCGACGCTCGATGCGCGCCAGCGTGTCGGTGTCGCTGCGGATCGGCGAGGCAGGCGAGGCGATGATGTCGTCGAAGACGTCGCCGAACACCACGATGCGTATCGGCAGGTGCGGGGTGGTCACCGGATGCTCTTCAGTGCTCGTCACGTGTCTCAGGGCCGGTCGCGCGTCGCTCAGCCGGCGGCCAGCGCGCTCCAGGCCGTCGCGATCTCGCCGGCCAGCCGAACGTTGTTGCGGGCGATATCGAGGTTGACCTCGAGGCTGCGGCCGCCCGAGGCGCCGACGATGTACGACAGCAGGAACGGAGTGACCGCCTTGCCCCGGATGCCCTGCGCATCGGCCTCGGCGAGTGCTTCGAGCAGCACCGCGTCGTGCTCGTCGGGCTCCCACTGCAGCTCGGGCGGCAGCGGGTTCGCCACGATGATGCCCTGGCCGTGACCGAGTTCATCCTGACTCTGCATGACGGCAGCGATCTCGCCGGGCGACTCGACCGACCAGTCGATCTGCTCGCCCGACTCGGTGAGCCAGAAGCTCGGGAAGTTGGTGGTGCGGTAGCCGACGACGGGCACGCTCAGCGTCTCGAGGCGTTCGAGCGTGCCGGCGATGTCGAGCACCGACTTGACCCCGGCGGCCACGACAGTGACGCCGGCGATTGCCAGCGACGAGAGGTCGGCCGATTCGTCGAACGTGGCGCTGGCGCCGCGGTGAACGCCGCCGAGGCCGCCGGTGGCGAACACCCGCACGCCCGCCTTGCCGGCCAGATACGCCGTCGCCGCGACGGTGGTGGCGCCCGAGATCTTCTTGGCCGAGAGAATGGGCAGATCGCGCACGCTGGCCTTGACCATGTCTTCGTTGGCGATGCGATCGACACCGTCGGCGTCGAGGCCGATCTGCGGAACACCGTCGAGCACGGCGATCGTCGCCGGCGTCACTCCGGCCGAACGCAGGATCTCTTCGAACTCCTGCGCGGCGGCGAGGTTGCGCGGCCGGGGGAGGCCGTGCGAGATGATGGTGGACTCGAGCGCGACCACCGGGCGGTTCGCCTCGAGGGCGGTCTGCACGGCGTCGGAGATTACGAATGGCGAAGGCATGGATCTAGGCTAAGCCTTATGTCGAGCACAGATTCGCCCCGCCCCTTCGACGCCGCAGACGGCGACCCCGGCGGCACGGGCGACGACACGGCCGCGAACACCGACGATGCGATTCTGGCCGCCGCCGGACAGCTCGAAGAACTGCGCGAGCAGGAGCGCAGCCTGCAGTTCACCTCGTTCGACTACGACGACGCCTGGGATGTCGGCTCACGTCTGCGCGACGAGGCGCTGGCGGCTTCGCTGCCCGTCGCCATCGCGGTCGTCTTCGGCGAGCAGCGCGTCTTCCACGCCGCCCTGCCGGGTTCGAGCGCCGAAAACGACGACTGGCTGCGGCGCAAGTTCAACGTGGTTCGCCGGTACGGCGAGGCGTCGTACACCGTCGGCACGCTGTACCGCTCGCGCGGAACCACCTTCGAGGCGAGTTCGCGCCTGCCGCTGGCCGACTTCGCCGCGCACGGCGGAGCGTTTCCGCTGCGGGTGAACGGCAGCCTGATCGGGGCGGTCGGCGTCTCTGGGCTCGCCCAGTCAGACGACCACGACCTCGTCGTGAGCGCGCTGTCGTACCTGCGGGGCCAGGAGTGAGCGGCCGGGGCCGCGCCGACGCGTCGCGGTACCCCACCTACACCCGCACGGCCCTCGCGCCCGGCCTGCTCGGCGCGATCGCCCTGCTCGCCGCCGTCGCGGTCATCGACTCGGGCTGGTTCACGATTCTGCAGTACGTGATCAGCATTCTGGCGCTGATCATCTGCGTCTTCGCCTGGCAGGCCAGGCAGTGGTGGTGGATCATCGGGCTGGTTCCCATCGCGGTGATCTGGAACCCGGTGTGGCCGCTGCACTTCGACGCGCCGGTCTGGTACGCCTTCCACCTGGCGGCGGCGGTCGTCTTCGTGGCCTCTGGCCTGCTCATCAAGATTCCCGTCGACACGAAGAAGTGACAGCTCCGCCGTGACACCCCGAGTGGCCGGGCCGGCGAACCCCCGGCATCGGGTAGAATAGACGCGCACGGGGAATTCCGCTCTAGCGTCGACCGTGATTCGGTGAAGTCACCGCAGGTGTGAACCTCGCGGGTGACCGCATTCGTCTCGCGCTGCACGGCCAGGAAGTCCCGGCAGTCATGTCACGGGTCACGAGGCCCGTCACGACTCCACAGGAGGAGCATGTCACGATCAGGCGTTCGCCGATCTACCCGCACGGTCGACAACACCGGGCTCATTCCGATTCTCGCGCGCAAGGTGCGCGAGGTCGAGGCCGCCGCTCAGCGCGGCAAGGTCGTGCCGTCGAACCGCACCAAGTTTCTCGTCGTCGCGCTGCTGATGCGCGAAGAACGGGCCCGCATCAAGGGCGATGCCGACCTGAGTGACGCCGAGCGCGCTGAACAGCTCAAGCGGCTCGACGGCATCGCGGGCATCCTGGCCCAGACGGCCGCGCGCGACACGTCGCTGATTACCCTGCTCGAGAGCGACGCGCCCGTCTCGCCCGTCGCTCAGCGGCTGCGCCGCGAGTACCTGGCGGATGCCGGTGTCGAGCTCGACGAAGAAGAACCCCCGGCGCCCGCCGCCGCCTCGCCGTTCGCGGCCGACCTGTTCTCAGAGCGGCAGGTCGTTCCGCAGTCGGTCAAGGCCCGCCAGCTGGCGAACCCCTTTCTGGCGCCCGATTTCAGCGCCGCCACGGCGCAGAAGCCCGTGTCACGCGGCCGGCTGTCGAGCTGGGAGCTGCTCGGCCCCCTCTACCGTGCCTTCGAGTACGGCTCGGGCGGCACGGTCGCCAGCATGGAGCTGCCCGAGGCACCGAAGATCGACCGCATCTCGCCCCCCGGTCACGAGCTCATGCACCACCAGGCGCGTTTCATCGCGGCCGTCGCCGCCGGGCATCGCTCGTTCCTGCTCGCCGACGAGCCCGGGCTCGGCAAGACGGCGCAGTCGCTGCTGGCCGCATCTGTCAGCGACTCGTACCCGCTGCTCGCGGTGGTGCCGAACGTCGTGAAGATGAACTGGGCCCGCGAGGTCGAGATCTGGACCCCGCAGCGCCGCGCCACCGTCATCCAGGGCGACGGGGCCAACCTCGACGCGTTTGCCGACGTCGTGATCGTGAACTACGACGTGCTCGACCGCCACCTCGCCTGGCTCGGCACGCTCGGTTTCAAGGGCATGGTCGTCGACGAGGCGCACTTCATCAAGAACCTGCAGTCGCAGCGCTCGAAGAACGTGCTGGCGCTGGCCGAGCGCATCCGCAAGTTCGCGCCCGGGGGAGACCCGCTGATGATGGCGCTCACCGGAACACCGCTCATCAACGACGTCGACGACTTCAGGGCGATCTGGCAGTTCCTGGGCTGGATCGACGGCGACAAGCCCACCGCCGAGCTCATGTCGAAGCTCGAAGACACCGGCCTCACCCCGGCCGACTTCGGCTTCTTCGCCGAAGCGCGCGAGGCGGTTATCGACATGGGCATCGTGCGCCGCAAGAAAGTGGATGTCGCGGCCGACCTGCCCGCCAAACGAGTGGTCGACCTTCCCGTCGAACTCGACGACGACCTCGGGCGATCGATCAGGCAGGCCGAGGCGGAGCTCGGCAGACGACTCGTCACGCGGTACCGCCGTGCGGCATCCGGAGCCCTCGGAAGCGGTTACGACACAAGCGACGGCCCCAACAGGGAGCTCATGCGGCTGGTGGCCAAAGCCGAGCTCGAAGAGTCGAAGTCGTCGTCGACCGGCGAGAACGTGTTCACCATGGTGCGCAAGATCGGCCAGGCCAAGGCAGGCCTCGCCGCCGACTACGCCGCCCAGCTGGCTCGGTCGGTGGGCAAGGTGGTGTTCTTCGCCAAGCACATCGACGTGATGGACCAGGCCGAAGAGGCCTTCGCCCGCCGCGACCTCAAAACGATCTCGATTCGCGGCGACCAGAGCGCCGCCTTCAGGCAGACCCAGATCGATGCGTTCAACAACGACCCGGAGGTCTCGGTGGCGGTGTGTTCGCTGACCGCGGCCGGTGTCGGCCTCAACCTGCAGGCAGCGTCGAACGTGGTGCTCGCCGAACTGTCGTGGACGGCGGCCGAGCAGACCCAGGCCATCGACCGCGTGCACCGCATCGGCCAGGAGGAACCCGTGACGGCGTGGCGAATCATCGCCGCGCAGACCATCGACTCGAAGATCGCCGAACTCATCGACAGCAAGCAGGGACTCGCCGCCCGGGCGCTCGACGGCTCTGACGCCGAGATCACCTCCAGCGACAGCGTGCAGCTGGATGCCCTCGTGCACCTGCTCGAGAAGGCGCTCTCATGAGCTCGTTCGGCCCCGTCTCGCTGCCCACCGGCAGCGCGGCGACCCACAACGTAGCGCTCGAGACGACGCTCGAGCCCGAGGCCCCCGAGGAGCTGTTCGGCTCGGTCTCGGGCCGGCTGGGTTCGCCCCGGTCGTGGCCGAAGAGCCACGGGCGCACCGACGTCATCGTGCGCAAGGGCCTGCTCGCGCTCGTCAACACGACCCTCACGCCGCACGAGGCGATGGTCGAAGACCTGCTGTTCATCCGTCGTGCCCTCATCGACGCCTCGATTCCGTTCTTCCTCATCCGGGGCAACGACGAGCGGCCCGTGGTCGTGGTCGACGCCGCGCGCCGGCGCCGGCTCGAACGGGCTCTCGCCCGGGCCTGTGAAGACGAACCGATGTACTCCAAGACCGTCGAGGGCAAGAAGCGGCCGCCCGTGCTGGTCTGCGACGGCCTGCTCTCCGAGAGCCGCAAGGCCCGTATCTTCCGGCTGTACCGTCCCCGGGTCGAGCCGGTCGGCGGCCTGACCTACGGCTCGTCCACCGGCATCGAACTGCAGTTGTGGGGCTTCGAAGACAACGTCATCGTGTGCCCGGTCGAGAACTCGCTGACCCGGCGCATCCTGCCGCGTTCAGAGGCCGTGGCGAGCACCGTCGACCTCTACGGGGTGACCTGGAACAGTCTGCGCGGCATGTTCGATGTGCAGGCCAACGACGTCGTGTTCGACATCGACATGGTGTTCTCGTGGGTCGACGGCAACGACATCGAGTACCAGCGCCGGCGCCGCGCGCAGTCCGACGACGTGGTACTCGGCGACGGCGACGACTCGGATGCCCGGTACCGCCAGATCGACGAACTGAAGTACGCGCTGCGGTCGGTGTACACCTTCGCCCCGTGGGTGCGGCGCATCTTCGTGGCGAGCGACTCGGCCAGGCCTTCGTGGCTCGCCGATCATCCGCGGGTCACCTTCGTGCGCAGCGAGGAGTTCTTCAGCGACGCCTCGGTGCTGCCCACTCACAACTCACAGGCCGTCGAGAGCCAGCTGCACCACATTCCGGGCATCAGCGAGCACTTCCTCTACTCGAACGACGACATGTTCTTCGGCCGCCCCGTGCAGCCGAACATGTTCTTCAGCTCGGGTGGCGTGACCAAGTTCATCGAGGCGACCACCCGCATCGGGCTCGGCGAGAACGAGGCGTCGCGCAGCGGATTCGAGAACGCGGCCCGGGTGAACCGGCGCCTGCTGTTCGAGAAGTTCGGCCGCATCATCACCCGTCACCTCGAGCACGCGGCCGCCCCGCTTCGCCGCAGCATCATGTCTGAGCTCGAGATGGAGTTTCCGGCAGACTTCGAGCGCACGGCGGCGAGCCGCTTCCGTTCGAGCACCGACATCTCGGTGACGAACTCGCTGTACCACTACTACGCCCTGATGACCGGGCGGGCGGTGGTGCAGGAGGCGGCCCGGGTGCGCTACGTCGACACGACCATCCGGTCGGGGCTCGCCATGCTGCCCGGCATTCTGCGCAAGCGCTCGTTCGACTTCTTCTGCCTGAACGACGGCAGCTACCCCGAGGTGTCGGCCGAAGAACGCACCGAGGCCGTGCAGGCGTTTCTCGAGCAGTACTTCCCGTTCAAGGCGCCCTGGGAGAACTAGGCGGGGGCCGC
>NZ_JAZHPE010000004.1:0-19431 GCF_036553535.1 Subtercola sp. YIM 133946 | reverse complement strand
GTCGCCGGTTGAGTAGCTCCGCAGGAGCGTCTCGAAACCCCTCGCCGCACACCCGGTTTCGCTACGGCGCTCCGCGCCTACTCAACCAGCGAGGGCTACTTCTTGCCCGGCGCCGCCACGGCCGCGGCACCCGCGGCGGCGGCCTCGGGGTCGAGGTAGACGGCCGGCTCGATGGGCTCGAAGTTCTCGTCGAGCGTGTAGACCAGCGGAATGCCCGTGGGAATGTTGAGCTCGGCGATGTCGTCGTCTGAAATGTTGTCGAGGTGCTTCACCAGCGCGCGCAGCGAGTTGCCGTGCGCGGTGACGAGCACGGTCTTGCCGGCGGCCAGGTCGACCGTGATGTCGCTGAACCAGTAGGGCAGCATGCGCTCGACGACGTCTTTCAGGCACTCGGTGCGGGGCACGGCGTCGCCGAGGTCGGCGTAGCGCGGGTCGCCGAGCTGCGAGTACTCGTCGTCGGCGGCGATGGGCGGCGGCGGCACGTCGTACGAGCGGCGCCAGGTCTGGAACTGCTCGGGGCCGTACTCGGCGAGCGTCTGCGCCTTGTCTTTGCCCTGCAGCGCACCGTAGTGGCGTTCGTTGAGGCGCCACGAGCGCTTCACGTCGATCCAGAGGCGGCCGGCGACGGTCAGCGCGTAGTTCGCCGTCTCGATGGCGCGCACCAGACGCGAGGTGTGGAGCACGTCGGGGGTGAGGCCCGACTCGGCCAGCAGCTCGCCGGCGCGCTTCGCCTCGCCCACTCCCTGTTCGCTCAGCCCCACGTCGACCCAGCCCGTGAACAGGTTCTTCTGGTTCCAGTCGCTGTTGCCGTGGCGCAGCAAGATCAGGGTGTAGGGCTCAGTCATGCAATTAGTCTAGAGCGATGCCGATCGGTGCCATCACGCGCGGAACCACGAACACGAACCGCCTGCGCCGCGTCGACCGCTTCATCGCCGCGCAGCCCCTGCTGCGGCGCACCGACGACCCGTTGGTGGTCGATCTGGGCTACGGCGCGAGCGGCGTCACCGCCCTCGAGTTGCAGCAGCGGCTCGCCCGCACCCGGCCCGACGTCGAGGTGTTCGGGCTCGAGATCTCGCCCGAACGGGTGGCGACGGCGCAGGCTCAGCTCGGCCTCGTGCGCGCGGGGGCGACCACGTTCGACCCCGACGCGCGGGTGAGCTTCGCCCTCGGCGGGTTCGAGACACCGCTGCCCGGCGGGCGACGCGCGGCGGTCATCCGGGCCTTCAACGTGCTGCGCCAGTATGACGAGACCCAGGTTGTCGCGGCCTGGCGCCGCATGACCGGCCGTCTGCAGAGCGACGGGATGCTCGTCGAAGGCACCTGCGACGAGATCGGTCGCGTGTCGAGCTGGGTCGCCCTCTCGCCCGCCGGCCCCGAGACCTTCACCCTCTCGCTGCGGCTGGCCGGTCTCGAGAAACCGTCGATCGTGGCCGAGCGGCTGCCCAAGGTCTTGATCCACCGCAACGTCGAGGGCGAGCCCATCCACGCGCTGCTGGCAGAGCTCGACGCCGCGTGGCAACGCAACGCCCCGCTGTCGGTGTACGGGCCACGGCAGCGCTGGGTGGCGAGCATCCACACTCTCGCGGCGGCGGGCTGGCCTGCCCTCGGCCCCGCCGCGCGCTGGCGCCTGGGCGAGCTCACTCTGCCCTGGGCGTCGGTCGCCCCGAACTCCTTCGCCTTCTGACCTGAAGAGCGAATAGGGCCGGTCACAGGGCGGGCAGGGCGGCGCGGGCCTGGTCTTCGGTGAGGCCCGTGGCGGTCAGCAGGTCCATGACGAAGGGGCGCATGTCCATCACGACCGAGGCGGCGTGCAGCGAACTCTCGTCGAAGAACTCGTCGGGGTTCAGCTGCACCGCGACGAGAATCAGGTTCTGCCGCACGAGCGGCCGCACCGACGGGTCGTCGAGGCTCTGGCCGAGCAGGTTGACGGCGGTGACGACACCCGAGAGCAGGTCGGCGAGCTCAGGGCGCGGGCGGCCGTCGCGGGTGAGCACGGCGAGTCGCCGCGTGACGACCCGAAGGTCGCGCACCGCGAGGTCGATGCCGGCCAGCAGCACCTTCTGCCGGTTCAGGTCGGGCAGACGCCGCCGCAGCCAGGGCGAGATGGTGGCGATGCCGATCGACGAATCGAGAGAGGTGCGCCACTGGTCGACGAGCGGCTGCGTCGACCGGGCCTGCTGCAGCACCCGCTCCACGTCGCTCTCGGGCCCGCGGCGCAGCTCGATGACGAGCTCGTCGAGAATGCGGGCCAGGGTTCTGATCGTGCGCCGGGCGTCGGCGAACGCCACCTTGCTGGCGTCACGGGGTACGAGCGCCGTCACGATGAGGGCGATGCCGCCACCGATGAGACCATCGATGGTGCGGCTGAACGGGCCGCCCGGAACCATCGGGAGCATCGCGACGAGCACCGACTGCACGCCGGCCACGATGGCGAACCCGGGTGAGGGCGAGATGAACCGGGCCACGAACAGCGTCACCACGAGGCTGAGCGCGAGCTGCCACACGCCCTGCCCGAACGCGAGCAGAATCAGCTCGCTGAGGGCGATGCCGAGCGTCACCCCGAGGGCGGTCTCGAGCACACGGATCGGCCGCGCATCCCGAACGAAGCCCAGGCTCGACAGGGTCACCGTCACGGCCGTGATCGGTGCCGCATGGCTCAGCCCGTAGTGTGCGATCGAGTACGCTGCGACGACGGCGATGACGAGCTGCAGGATGACCGGGGCCGACGCCACCGACCGCCGAAGACCGGCGCGCGCGGCGAACCTCAGCCAGCGACTGCCCACCCGGGTTCGCGTCGGGCGCGAGTTCGCGCTCATGGTCAGCGGCGCTGCGCACCCAGACGCGGTAGCCGCGGGATGCGGCCGACGGCGGCGCCCGCCTCGGGCGGCACGATGACCTCCTGCGCGGCGGCCACCAGTATGCCCTCGCTCGCCACGGCGAGGGTGGCGTCGACGGGCGTCGTGCGCTTCACGAGCGCGAGGGCGATCGGGCCGAGTTCGTAGTGCACCACGCTGGCGGTGATGACGCCGACAGGTGCGGCATCCTGAACCGCCACCTCGTGGCCTGATGCAACCAGCACCTCGTCGCCGGGCGCCGGCAGCACCGCATCAGAGCCGTCGAGGTGCAGCATGACGAGACGGCGGGGCGGATGCCCGAGGTTGTGCACCTTCGCCACCGTCTCCTGACCGCGGTAGCAGCCCTTGTTCAGGTGCACGGCCGACCTGATCCAGTCGACCTCGTGCGGAATCAGCCGCTCGTCGCGCTCGGTCGCGAGCCGTGGGCGCCACGCTGCGATGCGCAGAGCCTCGGCCGCGAGGGTGCCGGCGATCTCGACGTCGCCGCGGGCCACCGCCGAGGCCAGCGCGGGCAGCTCGTCGCGGTCGACGAGCACCTCACGCCAGGTGTAGCCGGCTCCCGGATGCTCGTCGATCTCTGCATACTGATGACCGCCCACGACGACCGAACTCCACGGGTCGGTCCAGACGAGCGCGACGCCGTTCGGTTCGGCCGCGAACGCCCGCACGGCAGAGGCGCCGTCGGTCTCGGCGGCAGAAGACGCGGCCAGCGCGGCGTCGGGGGCGGGCATCCAGCCGATCGTCGCGTACTCGGCGGTGCGGTCGGCGACCTCGACGCGCAGGGTGAAGCGCATGCGGTCGAGCCAGCCGAACAGCGTCGACGCCTCAGCCGCGTCGACGAGCAGCCACACGGTCACGCCGTCGTCGAAGACGCGGATGGCGTGCTCGATGTGCCCGCTCGGGTCGAGCAACAGGGTCTCGGCCGAGGCCCCCGGCGCCAGGCCCTTGATGCTCTGGCTGGTGACCGAGTCGAGCCAGCTGAGGCGGTCGGGGCCGGTCACCGTGAGCACGCCGCGGGTCGACAGGTCGACGATGGCGCCCTGTGCGAGCAGGCGCTGTTCACGCAGCGGGTTGCCGTAGTGCGCCGCGACACCCGCATCGGCGCCGGAAGCCTCCACGGCGCCGGTCAGGTCGAGAAAGGGTGAAGCGGTTGTTGTCGTCATGGTGAGCTGCCTTGTCGGTGGTTCGTTCGGCGACGCGCGTTCAGTCGACGCGCGCCAGCCGTGCCGACGCGTGAGTGCGCAGGTCTTGGCCGAGCGCCGCGATGTCCCAGGCCCACAAAAGGTGGTTCTGTACCAGTCCATAAATGCGTGTGGCCGCAGAATATTCCTTCGCCGAGTGCGACCGCATCACGGCATCGGTGGCCAGGTCGATGCGAGCGGCCTTGACCTGCCCGATGTAGAGCTCGTCGACACCGCCCGGGTGGAGCAGGGAGACCTCGATGTCGAAGCCCTCGTCAGAGTTGCGCAGCCCCTCGACAGCCTCGGTGCTGGCGAACGGGCGCGGGTCGGCGCCTGGCAGCATGCCGGGGCCCGGGTCGCCCTCGACCGAGGGCCGGCTGAGCCGCCAGTAACCCATCTCGGTGACGAGCGGCGTCTGCTTCTCGTCGAGCAGCCAGGCGTACGAGCTGTAGTTGAGGTACGGCAGGCCATCGTGGCTGAAACTCACGCGCTGGCCGAACTCGTGGCTGACCTTCTCGTCGCCGATCGTATAGTCGATGACCCCCGTGCCCTCCCAGACACCGAGCAGCCACGACAGCGGCACGATCTCGGGCGGCAGCCCGGTCGGAATCTCGATCACCATCTGAACCTCGATCTCGTGTTCGGATCGAACCGGCTGGTCAGCGCTGGCCGCGGAAGAGCCTCAGGATGACCACGACCGACGTGAACGCGATGCCGATACCCGCGAGGCCCAGCAGCCCGAGATAGAACAGTTCAAGAGGCACATATGACATGTGTCGATTCTAGAGGAGAAGAAGAGTGGCCACGGCCAGAATCACCATCGAGCCGGCGATGCTCGCGGCGACCCGGTCGACGAAGCCCTCGGGCCGCACCAGGCCGAGCTGCACCACGAAGGTGAGGATGACGATCACGCCCAGCACGACGGGCAGCATCACGAAGTGCTGGCCGGGCTGCGCGAGAACACCGACCAGCACCGCGCCGACGAGCGCCACGAGCCAGATGGGGGTCACGCTTTTCACGAGCAGGTTCACACGCCCCATTCTGCCCTGTCGCGGCCGCTGTCGGCGGGCACGGGGGTCGAGCCGCTAGTATTGCGTCAGGCATTATCTGGAGGATCTCTGTGGCGCAGTTGTTGATCCTGACCTCTGCGGTCGACAAAGAGGTGCTTCCCGCGCTCTCGTTGCTGAGCCATCGCACGCGGCACATCCCCGCCGAGGCCGCCCAACTGGTGAACACCCCCAATTGCGACCTCATCTTCATCGACGCCCGCCGCGACCTCGCGAGCGCCCGTTCGCTCTGCAAGATCCTGAAAACGACGGGCATCGGCGTTCCGATCGTGCTCGTGCTCACCGAGGGCGGCCTCACGGCCGTCAGCGCCGAGTGGGGCGCGGCCGATGTGGTGCTCGAGAGCGCCGGACCAGCGGAGGTCGACACGCGCATCCGCCTCGCCATCGGCCGGCAGGTGCAAGAGCAGTCGTCGTCGAAGATCCAGGCCTCGGGCGTCGTCATCGACGAGGCGAGCTACTCGGCGCGCGTGCACGGCCGCCCGCTCGACCTCACCTTCAAGGAGTTCGAGCTGCTGCGCTTCTTCGCCCTCAATCCGTCGCGCGTGTTCACCCGCGAACAGCTGCTCAGCGAGGTGTGGGGCTACGACTACTTCGGCGGCACCCGCACCGTCGACGTGCACGTCAGGCGGCTGCGGGCCAAGCTCGGCGACCTCGAGTCGCTCATCGGCACCGTGCGCAACGTCGGATACCGCTTCAACTTCTTCGAAGACGAGAATGAACGACTCGCTCAGGCTCGAAACGCTTAGGGCGGCCGACCGGGAGGCCCTGCTCGCCTCCCGCGGTTATCGAGACCTCGTCGCGCTGGGCAGCGCTGCTGTGGCGGCCGACGGCCAGCCGCCCTTCAACGACCAGACGCTGGTGGCTGCCCGTGCCGGCCGTTGCGTCTTCACCCTGGCCTACAGCGGCCAGGCTCTGGCCGGTGCGGCGGTCGTCAACGACGACACCCTCGAGCTCGTGATCGACCCCGCCCTGCGCGGCCGCGGCCTCGGTGCGGCCCTCACCAGCCACATGCTCGACGAGGATTCGGTCTTCGCGCGGCGCCGCCGCCCGCACGTCTCGTACCTGTCGCGCCTGCTCGAACCATTCCAGTCCGACGTTCCGGTGGCGATCCCGACGCTCGCCTGGTCGCACGGCGATCATCCCGCCGCGGCCGCCCTGGCGAAGCAGCACCACTTCGCCGCCGTGCGCAGGCTGCTGCAGCTGCGCATGCCGCTCGATGCGTCGATGCCCGAACCGCCGCAGCTGACCCGGGTCGACGCCTTCGTTCCCGGAGTCGACGACGAGGCGTGGGTGGCGCTGAACGCGCGCATCTTCAGCGGGCATCCCGAGCAGGGGCAGCTGAGCGTCGACGACCTGCGCGCACGCATGGCCGAACCCTGGTTCGACGCCGGCGACTTCCTCGTCGCTCGGGGCAACGACGGCGAGCTGATCGGCTACAACTGGCTGAAGATCGAGCCCGGCGAGACCGTGGGCGAGATCTACGTCATCGGCGTCGACGCCGGCCACTCGGCCAGGGGTATCGGGCGTGAGCTGATGCTGCGCGGGCTGAAGCGCCTCGTGAGCCGCGGATGCACGGTCGCCGCCCTCTACGTCGACGAAGGCAACACCCCCGCCGTTCCGCTCTACCGGAGCCTCGGCTTCACCGACTTCACCGTCGACGTGCAGTACGCCCGACCCTGAGGCGCCGTTCACCCTGCGTTTACTCTCGCTCGCGCCCCGCGGGTGACATGATGATGGGATGGACGGCGACAACATCACCCTCGACGCTGGCGTGGGCAGCGACTACCTCGACGACGACTTCGAGATCATCGAAGACCCGAACGACCCCGCCCTGCCCGAGGGGCGGTACCTCGACCGCGAGCTGAGCTGGCTGGCCTTCAACCGCCGCGTGCTCGAACTCGCCGAAGACCCGTCGGTTCCCGCGCTCGAGCGCGCCAACTTCCTCGCCATCTTCTCGAGCAACCTCGACGAGTTCTTCATGGTTCGGGTCGCCGGCCTGAAGCGCCGCATCGTCACCGGCCTCGCCGTGCCGACGAACGTCGGCCGAGGCCCGCAGGAGGTGCTCGACGACATCTCGCTCGTCGTGCACGAGCTGCAGGCGCGGCACGCGGCGGCGTACCAAGACCTGGTGAAGCCCGCGCTCGACGACGCGGGCATCCACATCGTCACCTGGGACTCGCTGAACCAGGCCGAGCAAGACCGACTGACCGAGGTGTTCAGCGACGAGATCTTTCCGGTGCTGATGCCGCTCGCGGTCGACCCCGCGCATCCGTTCCCCTACATCTCGGGCCTGTCGCTGAACCTCTCGGTGCGCGTGCGCAACCCGAAGAGCGACCGGCAGGAGTTCGCCCGGCTGAAGGTGCCGCAGGTGCTCCCCCGCTTCGTTCGGGTGAGCTCGAAGGAGCGCACCCGCGACCTGCGCTTCATCAGCCTCGAAGACCTCATCGCCAACCACCTCGGCCACCTCTTTCCGGGCATGGAGGTGCTCGAACACCACGTCTTCCGCGTCACGCGCAATGAAGACGTCGAGATCGAAGAAGACGACACCGAGAGCATCATCCAGGCGCTCGAGAAGGAGCTGCTGAAGCGCCGCTTCGGCCCGCCCATCCGCCTCGAGATCACCGAAGACATGGATGATGTGACCCTCGGCCTCATCGTTCGTGAACTCGATGTCACCGAGCAGGAGGTCTACCGCCTGCCCGCACCGCTCGACCTCGGCGGCCTGTTCGAGCTGAGCAAGATCGACCGGCCCGACCTGAAGTACCCGAAGCACGTGCCGACGACGAACGTCTACCTGCTGCCGCCCGAGCCGAACGCCCGCCCTGACATCTTCAAGGCCATCGCCCGGCAGGACATTCTGGTGCACCACCCCTACGAGAGCTTCGCCACCAGCGTTCAGGCCTTTCTCGAACAGGCGGCGGCCGACCCCGACGTGCTCGCCATCAAGCAGACCCTCTACCGCACCAGCGGCGACAGCCCCATCGTCGAGGCGCTGATCGACGCGGCCGAGTCGGGCAAGCAGGTGCTCGCCCTGGTCGAGATCAAGGCGCGCTTCGACGAGCAGGCCAACATCACCTGGGCCCGCAAGCTCGAGAAGGCGGGCGTGCACGTCGTCTACGGCCTCGTGGGCCTGAAGACGCACTGCAAGCTCGCCCTCGTGGTTCGCCGCGAGAAGGGCAAACTGAAGCACTACAGCCACATCGGCACGGGAAACTACAACCCGAAGACCTCGCGCATCTACGAAGACTTCGGCCTGTTCACCACCGACGACCAGGTCGGCAAAGACCTGACCCGCCTGTTCAACGAGCTGTCGGGCTACGCCATCGAGAAGAAGTTCAAGCGCCTGCTGGTCGCTCCCCTGCACCTGCGGAAGGGGCTGCTCAAACGCATCGCGCAGGAGGCGGCGAACGCGCAGGCCGGCCTGCCCTCCGGCATCAAGATCAAGCTGAACTCCATCGTCGACGAGGCCATCATCGACGGGCTCTACCGCGCGAGCCAGGCCGGTGTGCCCATCGACATCTGGGTGCGCGGCATCTGCGGCATCAAGCCCGGCGTGCCCGGGCTCAGCGAGACCATCCGGGTGCGCTCGATTCTGGGGCGCTACCTCGAACACTCGCGCATCTTCAGCTTCGAGAACAACGGCGACCCGCAGGTCTTCATCGGCAGCTCCGACATGATGCACCGCAACCTCGACCGCCGCATCGAGGCGCTCGTGCGGCTGACGGCGCCCGAGCACCTGAAAGAGCTGGCGTCGCTGTTCGAGCTGGCCATGTCTGACTCGGTCACCTCGTGGTGGCTCGACGGCGACGGCGAATGGACCAGGCACACCGAGAACGAGGCGGGAGACAAGCTCATCGACCTTCAAGACCGGCTGATGTACCTCACGTCTCGCCGGAAGCGACCGGGAATCCTGCGTTGACCGTCTACGCAGCGGGCGCCGTCTGCTGGCGCCTTGTCGGCGGCAAGGTTCGCATCTTGGTCATCCATCGCGCCCAGCGCAACGACGTGTCGCTGCCGAAGGGCAAGGTCGAGGCGGGCGAGACGCTGCCCGAGACGGCCGTGCGCGAAGTGCTCGAAGAGACCGGGCTCGCCATCGACCTCGGCGTGCCGCTCGGCGTGACCAGCTACACGATGCCGAACAACCGCGACAAAGTCGTCTACTACTGGGCGGCAGAGGTGAGCCCCGAGTCGCACGCGTCGTCGCAGTTCACCCCGAGCGACGAGGTCGCCTCGTGCGAGTGGATGTCGCTGCGCCGCGCCAAGAAGACGCTGAGCTACGAACGCGACGTCGAAGTGCTCGAGCGCTTCCAGTTGCTGCTCGACCAGGGCGTCACCCGCACCTTCGCCATCATCGCCCTGCGCCACGCGAAGACAATCCCCGCCAACGAATTCGATGGGCCGGATGCCCTGCGGCCGCTCACGCACCGCGGGCGTACCGAGGCGAACGTCATCGTGCCCTCCCTGCGCGCGTTCGGCCCCGAGGTGCTGGTCAGCAGCACCGCCCGGCGGTGCATCGAGACGGTCACGCCGTTCTCCGAAGCCGCGGAGGTTCGCGTTCGCAAGACGCCGCTCATCAGCCAGGATGCGTTCGAAGACGGCAGCAGCGACGTGCGGCACGTGGTCGCCAAGCGGGTGCGTAAGCTCAGCACCGCCATCATCTGCGCCCACGGCCCCGTGCTGCCCGAGATCGTGCGCGAGGTCGGCCTCGCCGCCGGCGGCACCCGGCAGGCCTCACTGAGCCGCGCAGGCGATCTGCCGGTGGCCGGCTTCTCGGTGCTGCACCTCTCGGTCGACCGGCCGGGCTCGGGCATCGTCGCCATCGAGACGCACGTTCCGCAGATCGTCAGCTGAGCATCCGGAGCCGGCGCAAGCCCCCCGTGCAGCGCCTGATCGTCGCCTGCCGTTAACCCTGCGTTCACCACGTGGGGGGAACGTCGTTACGAGTGCGGCATACCTTCGTCAGGGGCCTGCACCGGCCTGCCAGCACTTGCGCCCGAATCTTTCTGCAGTGCTGATGATGACCCAATTGAAGGGAACACAGTGAAGTTCAAGAATGTCGCTGCGACAGGAGCCGTCTTCGTGACGGTGGCCCTCGCGCTCTCCGCCTGCTCGTCGAGCAGCACCAGCGGATCGAGCACCTCGGCAGCCACGTCGACGGCATCGGCCGGCGTCGTCTCAACCCTCGACTCCAGCCTCAAGGGCACCATCACCGCCGGTGGCTCGAGCGCCCAGGCCAACGCCGAGACCGCCTGGACCGCCGCGTACGTCGCGCAGGTCGCCGGTGTCACGGTCAACTACGACAAGTCGCAGGGCTCGGGCGGCGGCGTCACCAACTGGCTCGCCGGCAGCTACGACTTCGCGGGTTCTGACTCGCCCCTCAAGGCCGACCAGCAGACCTCGTCGCAGACCATCTGCGGCACCGGTGGCGGCCTCAACCTGCCGGTCTACCTCGACGGCGTGGCGATCATCTACAACCTCCCCGGCGTGACGAGCCTGAACCTCTCGAGCGCGACGATCGCCAAGATCTTCAACCTGTCGATCACCACCTGGAACGACCCGGCCATCGCAGCTGACAACCCCGGTGTGACCCTGCCGTCGACCACGATCACGACGGTCACCCGTTCAGACGGATCGGGCACGACGCAGAACTTCACCAACTTCCTCAGCGCCGTCGACCCGACCGACTGGACCTACCCGGCCAGCAACACCTGGCCGATCGCCGGCACCAGTGCCCAGAAGGGTGGCTCGGGCGTCGTCCAGGCCGTCGGAGCGGGCGCCGGAACCATCGGTTACGCCGACCACAGCGCCATCGGCACGGCGACCGCCGCGACCGTGAACAAGGTGGCCTTCAGCCAGGATGCCGCCACCGCGGCCTTCACCGCCGGTGCCACCACGGTTCCGACCACGACCGGTGACCTGTCGCAGAAGTTCGACTACAGCAAGCTGACCGGCGCGACCATCTACCCGATCCCGCTGATCTCGTACCAGATCGTCTGCACCACGTTCAAAGACCCGGCTCAGGCTGCCCTGACCAAGTCGTACGTCGGCTACGTCGCATCGACCGTCGGACAGGCGATCGCCGCGAAGAACGCCGGCTCGGCTCCGATCCCCGACTCGATGCTGACGCAGATCCAGACGTCGCTCGCCACGGTCAAGTAAGAAGTAGTACTGTCTGACGCAGTCTGATTGACCCGTCTTCGCACCGACACCCATAACGAACTCAAGAAAGAACGCTGTGAGCGACAAAACTTCAGTGCAATCTGCTCCCACGAGCTCGTCTGGGTCGGCCGACAAGACGACCAGCTCCACCCCGCTTGGCAGCGGTGGGTCGAAAGACCCCACCGCTGCCAAGCGCAGCACCCGGGTTCGCCCGGGTGACTTCATCTTCCGCGGCCTGAGCACCGGCTCGGCCGTGCTCATCATGGTGATTCTGGCCGGCGTCGCGCTGTTCCTGATCATCTCGGCGATTCCCGCCATCACCGCCGACTGGTCGACGAACGACCAGCTCAACACCGGCCCCACCGCCGCGTTCCCCAACTTCTGGGCCTACGTCGGCCCGCTCATCTGGGGTACGCTCTGGGCCGCCGCCATCGCTCTGCTGTTCGGCGCCCCGGTCGGCATCGGCATCGCCCTGTTCATCTCGCACTACGCACCGCGGCGTCTGGCGAGCATCCTGGGCTACCTTGTCGACCTGCTCGCCGCCGTGCCGTCGATCGTGTTCGGTCTCTGGGGCATCATCGTCATCAGGCCCTTCCTGCTGCCGCTGTCTGACTGGCTGAACGCCAACCTCGGCTGGATTCCGCTCTTCGGTGGAGCCGTGACCACCACCGGTTCGACCATCCTCGCCGGCGCCCTGGTGCTGGCCGTGATGATCCTGCCGATCATCACCTCGATCTCCCGCGAGATCTTCCTGCAGACCCCGCGCCTGCACGAAGAAGCCGCGCTCGCCCTCGGCGCGACCCGCTGGGAGATGATCCGCCTCGCCGTCTTCCCCTACGCGAAGTCGGGAATCGTCAGCGCGACGCTGCTCGGCCTCGGTCGTGCGCTCGGCGAGACGATGGCCATCGCGCTGATCATCTCGCCGGCCATCCTCGTCTCGGTGCGACTCATCACCGAGGGCCAGAACTCGCAGACCATAGCGGCCAACATCGCCCTCAACTTTCCGATCGCCACCACGCTGCAGCGTGACGCGCTGATCGGCACAGGCCTCATGCTGTTCGTCATCTCGCTCGCCGTCAATTCGATCGCCCGCGCGATCGTGGGCGGCGGCAAGGGCAAGCGCAAGAAGAGCGGCAAGCCGGGCGAACCCGGCCCGCTCAGCCAGCTGCCCTCCGGTGACGCTGCGACCGCCATCGCCCTCGATGTCGTCGCCGCCCCCGGCCGCGCCGGAGTGGTCGACACCGAACCCCATATTTCTGAAGACGACGTCGAAGGAGCAGGCAAGTGAGCGTTCTCAGCCCGCGCATCAAGCCCAGCGGCCCGGTCGCCAACTCCCTCACCAGCGGGCAGCTGCCCCGGTTCGTCGAACTCTATGTTCTCCTCGGCGCCGCCATCGTCACCGGCCTGGTGATGCTGCTGGTCGGCTTCAGCCTGGTCGGCTGGCTGTGCCTCACCGCCGTCATCTACCTCGTCGCCCTCGCAATTCTGTCGAGCGTGGTCGAGAACCGCCGCAAGGCGACCGACCGGGTCATCCGTGGCCTCGTCACCGTCGCGTTCCTGCTGGCGCTCATTCCGCTGGTGTCGACGCTGGCCACCGTCATCGTGCAGGGCGCAGGCGAGATCAGCTGGAGCTTCATCACCTCGGTGGGCGCGGCGACGTTCGACCCGAACACTCTCACGGTCACCCAGACGCCCGGCGCACTGCAGGCCATCGTCGGAACGCTGATCATCACCGGTATCGCCTCGCTGATCTCGATTCCGATCGGCCTGTTCACCTCGATCTACCTCGTCGAGTACGCTCAGCCGAAACAGTGGCTGGCCCGAACGGTGACCTTTCTGGTCGACGTGATGACGGGCATCCCGTCGATCGTCGCCGGTCTGTTCGCCTTCTCTCTGTTCTCGATCATCGTCGGCCCGAAGGCGTTCAGCGGCTTCTCCGCCTCGGTCGCCCTGTCGGTGCTGATGATTCCGACTGTCGTTCGCGCCTGTGAAGAGATGCTGCGGCTCGTTCCCGGCGACCTGCGCGAGGCGTCGCTCGCCCTCGGTGTGTCGAAGTTCTCGACCATCGTGAAGGTCGTTCTGCCCACCGCGATCGCGGGGCTCATCACGGGCATCATGCTGGCCGTGGCCCGCATCATCGGTGAGACCGCGCCGATCTTCCTCGCGGCGAGCTTCACCGACAACTTCAACGCCAACCCCTTCGACGGCCCGATGCAGACCCTGCCGGTGCTCGCCTACACGGGTTACGCGTTCCCGGGCAAAGATATCGCCGCCTCGAACGCCTCGGCCTGGGGGGCGGCCCTGCTGCTGGTGCTGCTGGTGGTCATCCTGAACCTGATCGCCCGTGTGATCGCCCGCATCTTCGCACCGAAGGGCATGCGCTAGCAGCGCGGCTCGGCCCTCCCCCTCACTTCCCGCACCACCGTACAAAAAGGAACCCTGTGTCGAAGCGCATCGAAGTCAACGACCTCAACGTGTACTACAGCGACTTTCTCGCCGTCGAAGGGGTCTCGATCACCATCGAGCCCCGCACCGTCACCGCCTTCATCGGGCCCTCAGGGTGCGGCAAGTCGACCTTCCTGCGCACGCTGAACCGCATGCACGAGGTCATCCCCGGCGCCCACGTCAAGGGCGAGGTGCTGATCGACGGCAACAACCTCTACGATTCGGGTGTCGACCCGGTGCTGGTTCGCCGTCAGGTGGGCATGGTCTTTCAGCGGGCGAACCCATTCCCCACCATGTCGATTCGCGATAACGTGCTGGCCGGGCTGAAGCTCAACAACAAGCGCATCTCGAAGTCAGACGGCGACGACCTGGTCGAGAAGGGCCTGCGCGGCGCGAACCTCTGGAACGAGGTCAAAGACCGCCTCAGCCTGCCGGGCGGCGGCCTGTCGGGCGGGCAGCAGCAGCGCCTGTGCATCGCCAGGGCCATCACGGTGTCGCCCGACGTGCTGCTGATGGATGAGCCCTGCTCGGCGCTCGACCCCATCTCGACGCTGGCGATCGAAGACCTCATCACCGAGCTCAAAGAGCAGTACACGATCGTGATCGTGACGCACAACATGCAGCAGGCCAGCCGCGTCTCTGACCGCACCGCCTTCTTCAACATCGCCGGCACCGGCAAGCCGGGCAAGCTCATCGAGTACAACGACACGACCACCATCTTCGGCAGCCCCACCATGAAGGAGACCGAGGACTACGTGTCGGGCCGCTTCGGCTAGGCCGTCCTCTCCCTGCATCACGAAAACCGCCCCAGGACTCTCGTCGTGGGGCGGTTTTTGTTATCCGCGTGTCGCCGGATGGGATGTTCGGATAGGGGCGGCGGATGAAGCCGGCGGGTCAGGCCGAGGTGACCGCGAGGATGGGAGCCGTGGTGGGGGTCTGCGAACCGCCGGCCGGCTCGACGGTGACGCCGATGGTGTCGCCCGGGGTCATGGTGCCGCTCAACACGTGCCACGTGGTGGAGTCGCCGCCCGGCACGAAGGTTCCGGCGGGAGTCGCCACACCGGTCGAGCCGTTGATGTACCAGGCCTCATAGGTCTTGCTCGAGGCGAGCGTCGGCATGCCCTGCGCCACGATGGCGGCGCTGCCGATCGACTTCGACCAGACGACCGTCGCCTGCCCGCCGCCCTCGACCGTGGTCTGCGTGCTCTGCACATCAGACGCCGAGAAGATCTGCGCCAGCGAGCTCGCCGACGCGTCTTGTGACGTCGTGCTCATGCCGGGGATGATCGAGGTTCCGACCACTCCCCCGCCCACGAAGAGCGCCACGGCCGCCGCGGCGGCCACCAGCAGCCCGACGGGCGTGGTGAACCAGCGGGCGGTGGCACGGGCCGCGGCCGGCGACTCGGGTGCCGCGGGCTGGGCGTAGGCGGGCTGGGCGTCGACAGGCTGGGCGTCGGCTGCAGCAGGCTGCTGGGTGGCGCGGGCGGCCACGGCGATGTCGATCGGCACGGCCGCGACGACCTCGGGTGCCGCGCCGCGATCGGCCACGATCGGCGGGGTGGATGCCCGGGGCTCGGCCGGGGCATCCTGAGGCGTCTCGGCGAGCTTCGCCATCAGCGAGGCCTTCAGCGAGGGCGGCGGCTGAACCGGCGCGGCCGCGAGGCCGAGCAGCGTGGCGGTGGCCGACAGCTCGTCGGTCTCCTGCCGCAGCTCGGGCGACTCGTCGAGCGCTCGCTCGTAGGCCCGGGCCTCTTCGTCGTTCAGCGCGTTCACCGCGTAGGCGCCAGACGACAGGTACTCATCGTCGCGGGTCATGTGGTCACCCCCATTTCATCTCTCAGACGGATCATTCCGTCGCGTAATCGGGTCTTCACCGTGCCGATCGGCACATGAAGCAGTTCTGCCACCTCGCTGTGGCTGTAGCCGCCGTAGTAGGCGAGGCTGATGGCCTGGCGCTGCAGTTCGGTCAGCTGGCCCATCGCCTTCTTCACTCGCTCGTGTTCGATTCGTATCTCGACCGCTTCTGAGGTCTGGTCGTATTCGCGCTCGAGGTTGCGGATGCCGATCTTCAGATCACGGTCATGGCCCGACTGCGACGCCCGAACCCGGTCGACTGCGCGGCGGTGAGCCATCGTGAGGATCCACGACATGGCCGCGCCGCGCTCGGTGTCGAACTTCGCCGCCGTCTTCCAGATCTCGAGGAAGACCTCCTGGGCCACCTCCTCCGACTGCGCATGATCAATGAGCAACCGCCTGATCAGGCCCAGAACGCGGGGGGCGACCCGGTCGTACAGCTCAGAGAACGCACGCTCATCGGCGGTGGCGATACGTTGCAGAAGGGAGTCGAGGCTGACCTCCGGCACGGGCTCGTCACGTTCGATGTGGTGGGTCACAAGCTTAAGCATCTCAGTTATTCACCTTGCGTGAGTTGTGACCCGGGTGGATCGTCGTACAAGGTGTTCGAGACGGTCGCCGAAACGGATTGGCGATCAGATCGGTTTGGGTGCAGATTCGGTGCCGATCAGCGCCGACTCGGTGCCGAGCAGTTCCGGTTCAGCGCCGACGGGCCGTGACGGCCACGACCGTGCCGCTGATCACGATGAACACCTGGGCGGCGGCCGAGATGGCCTTCTCCGTGGTCCACGAACTCATGGGCACCGTCGGCAGGCCGAGCGGCAGCTGCAGGGGCATCCACACCGACGCCACCAGCGTCATCAGCCCGACCAGGGCCACCAGAACGGCGAACAGGGCCGACCACACGCGCGGCCGCACGAGCAGCAGAATCGCGGCGAGCACATTCACCGCGGCCTCGGCGAGGTAGAGCGTGCCGAGGCTCATCAGCGTCGGGTCGACGGGAGTGACCGTGGGCGCGAGGGTGACGTGGATGTACGCGTTCAGAACGAGCGCGACGATGGTCCAGAGAATGGCCCCGAAACGAACGGCTCTCATTCGGGTGCCAGGCCGCAGAAACGCCTCTCGGCGCGAGGCCGCTCGGAGCGGCTAAATTTGGAGCCCGGGGTTACTGCGGCCCGGCTGTAACAGTTTACCAAGGCTTTCGGATGCTCGTGGCCGGGGATGCTCAATCGAGGCTGTCCCGGCGCCAGAGAGTCGCGCACGCAGAGAGCTCGGCGGCGATCGACTGAAAACGTGCGGCGCGGGTCGTCAGCTCACTGGCCCTGGCCGGTGCGACCTGTTCGGCGTCATCGGCGAGGCTCGCGCATCCACTCGACATCAGACGGCAGAACGCCGCCGCGCGGTCGAGCGCCACCGCGAAGTCGCCCTCGAACAGCCCCCGCAAGATCTGGTCGGCGAGCGCCGTGATCTCTTCGGGGCCCGTCGGCGACTGCGCCCCCGCCACCACCGGGTCGATCGTGCGCGACAGCTCGGCGCCGCGCTGAAAGACGAAACTCGACTGCTCGGGGTCTTGCCGGGTGAGCGCGCGCAGCAGGTAGATGCGCCACAGCGCGCCCGGCAGCGACCGTGCGGATGCCCGCGACCAGAGTTCGGCGATGGCGTCGATGCCGTGCTCGTCGGTGTACGCAATGAGCCTGTCGATGACGCCAGGGTCGGGATCGGCCCGCACGCGACTCAGCAGCGCGGCGGCCGTGTCGTGGGCCAGCCGGCTGATCTGCGCGGGGTCGTCGCCGCCCTGGAAGGCCTCGAACGTCGACCCGGCGAACAGCGTCGGCTTATGGAACTCGTCGCCCACAGTGCACACCTCTCTCTGCCGCGGTTTCGTGCGCTTCAACGCTACTTCACAAACTCGCGGGGCAGCTGGGTGCCCCGCGAGCCGCCATCGTGCTCGTCGGCGGCAGGCAATTTCGCACCTCCCGACCGAAACCGGTAGATTAGTCGGCAAGGGCCTCTAGCTCAGTTGGTAGAGCATCGGACTTTTAATCCGTGGGTCGTCGGTTCGAGCCCGACGGGGCCCACCATCGCGGTCGTTTCGTCGACGGGTCCAGCTTCCAAAACCGATCGATTTTGGAGGTGGTGACTTCGTCCATACCGCCATTTTGCCGGCGTCCATCACTGTTGTCGTTCGATGAAAAATGCGACTCGCCGCAGTAGATCCTGTGCGGTTGAATTTCTATACAACTTTTGTGCCAGAACAGTTCGCAACCATTCTGCTTTGTCACTTTGCACTACATCAGGATGAAAACGCTCAAGTTCGCCTTCCGCAACGATGAAAATTCCGTTCGCCTCCAACATTTCAGTCGCTGCGGCATAGGCTCGCCTACCGCCAGCGTCTAGAGCAGCGATCCCGAGGAACTTGAACCTTGACCAACCACTCTCCACCTTCAGCGCCGCCGAGAGCTCTCTTAGTGTGGAGCCGTTGAGATGACTTTGCGTGAAACTGTCGAGAACTGCGTTCAACTCGCTCTGCAGTTCCGCGCGGCGCGGGTATACCGCCAACCCGTCGATGTTGTGCACTATCTGATTCCGAAGGGGCTGGAGGACCGCCCAGTCCAACCCCGCCTCCTCCACTAAAACTTGAAATTTCCGCTCATCTTGGAATATGTCAATGTCGTAAATGCAGGCCACAGGCACAGACACTGTACGCAGGGTCCTAACTGCACGCAGCATTCGATCTTTGCCTGCAGTGTGCGTGAAGTGAGAAGTTCGCAAACTTAGATTGTCGATTCGGCTGGAAACGGCGCGATAGTAGGTGCAATCACCGTCAGCCTCGCAGAGGATAACTCCAGGCGCGAAGAGCCCGTTCAACATATCGAAGAACTGCATGAGGGGATCGTTGAACAGATCCTTGGCTAAAGCTGAGGCGATTTGTGATATGTGGTTGCCCGTCTCATTTCTGGTGACGCGGGCGAACGTGATCTCGCCAGTAGTCCTGCGCGAGTCGATAATGCCACCTAATATGTCCTCACTGTGTGTAGCAATGACGATTCGTGTCTTAGTTCTTCGAGCATGAGACTCGATAAAGCTACCCAATAGCCTTGCTTGAGGAGGATGCAGGAACGCTTCTGGCTCGTCGATCATGATTACCGAGTACGGGCTAGTGAGTACAGCGAGGACGATTCCGACGAATGCTCTGATTCCATCGCCCTGCAAATCCATTGTCGGCAGACGCGCCATCTCCTCCAGATACTCGACCGAAGGCGGGCTACCGGTGACGCGAGACGTCATACGTCCGACGTGCAGACGCAATTGAGGTCCAGCAAATCGATTTAAGACGATTCCGGAACCGAAAGCTCCTCTAACAAGATCATCCAGTTCGCGCTCGATGCTCTTGTTAGCAGAGAGAATCTGCAACGGACTAGACGGATACTCCGACATCGGATCGAACGATTGTGTTGCGTTGGCGACCGGCAATCGTTGCTCAGCGTTCAAATATTGACAGAAAACGTTCGCGATGCTCCCGAGACTGGCTTGGCTATGCCAACGAGTCTTCACGTCGGACTCCTTCACGATCGACCCATTGAACAATCTGAAAGTGACCTCGTTCTGGAACCCATCGGGATACTGGCCAGGCTCACGACGCCAAAACGTGCGAGTCATATACTCAATTAGGTCGTCCACAGTTCCGTCGTAACGCAGATCGTAACCGGCGACCACCCGCGCGTGAACACCACGCCACTCGATCGGCCCGACACTCGAAGCAAGTTGCTGAGTCTCGCGAAGTAATGAACTCTTGCCCGAATTGTTTGGGACTGCTGACGGTTTGGTTGACTCGGTTGGTTTGTAGTTTTTAGGCCGCGAGTGTGGCCT
>NZ_JAZHPE010000039.1:0-104914 GCF_036553535.1 Subtercola sp. YIM 133946 | reverse complement strand
TCCGCCGCGCCCGCACGGTGATCTTGACACGGCGACGCCTGACGAAATCGCCGCGCTGGCCGACCGCATCTAGCCCGTTGGTCAGCCCCGCACGTCGCTTCGAAGGCACGGACTGGTGTGGTTACTCGGTTATCTCGCGGAGCAAGCTGGAGCGACGTGGCAGGAGCGCTGGGAGTCGTCCGGACTGAATGACGGTACCCGGCGGGTGCGGGAGTTGCGGACCGGTAAAGATCGGGTCGACGGAGAGCTCGGTCATTCGCTGATGCTGCTGTGCTGCCTCCGAATCGTCCGGCCCACGCTCGCTGCGTTCCGGGTGAATAGCTTCGTCCGCTACCACGAGCATTTCGAACCGGCCCAAAACGATCCGGAACTTGACCGTGTCCTTAAGCTGCTCGACGCGGTCGAAACCTCGCGGCACTTCAAACGTTGCGCCCGATTCGATATCGCCGTCGCCCTCACAACTCAGGGCATCACCATCGCCGATCTCACACCCCCAGGTTTGTTGCATTATGCGATCGCGACACGCGAAGGCGGATGGGGCGGCGGTTACGAAGCCTACGTCGGCCACCTCGCATGGCAGACACTCGTCAAGTCACGGCACTTTCCGCCAAGCGCGCCCGCGACGTTACGCGGAGCGATGCGCGGACCCGCTCTGAGCCCGGCCGAGCTCGTCGACCGGTACAACATCGAAAACACTGACATCCGGGCACTGTTCGTGACCTACCTCGCCCGGCGCAGCCACCCCCTTGACTACGTCACCCTCCGGGAGCTCGCCGCTGACCTGTGCGGCAAGTTCTGGACCTCGCTCGTGAACATCAACCCTCACCAGGCAACCCTGACGATCTCGGCGGAGGACTATCTCGCCTGGCGGGCCGCTGTGTCGTTGCGGGCCGATGGCAGGCCACGGATGGGCGTTGATGGGGTCGTGACCAACGTTCGTGCGTTCTATCTCGATCTGCAGGGGTGGGCCGCGTAAGAACCCGAGCAGTGGGCCCGTTGGGTGGCGCCGTGCCCGATCAGTATGCGGGAGCCGCGTTCGCGGATGAAAGCGAAACGGCGGACCAAGGAACGCATGGACGGCAGGACCCGGATCCTTCAACCGCTGCTTCCGGCGTTCATTCAGGCGGCCAGCGAACACCGCGACCACATGCGCGATCTGCTGAACGCTGCGACAGACGCGCCCGCCGATGGCATCTTCATCGTGGGTACGAGAAAGTACCGCAGACTTTTCTCCGCCGGCGACGCCCGACACGAACGCATCCACGGTCAACCCAATATTCGGGTCCGCGACGAAACAACGGGACGAGCGATCAATGTGACGTTCGTTGAGGATGCAGCGTTCTGGCAATGGGCAATGGTCGATACCCTCCGTCACACCGGTCTGCGGTGCAAAGAACTCCTCGAGCTGACCCAGCTCAGCATCCGTCAATACGCCCGCCCCAACGGCGAAGTCGTAGCCTTGCTCGTCGTCGCCCCATCCAAAACGGACAGGGAACGAGTCATCCCGATGACCGCGGACCTGTTCCACGTCATCGCAACCATCATCCGACGGCTCACCAGAGACCGCCGTGACGTTCCGCTGGCGACCCGGTACGACAAATACGAACGGATCACGAGCGAACCGCAACCATTCCTGTTCCAACGCACCGTCGGGCAGCGCACCGAGGTCATCTCGCCGAGCACGCTCCGCGCAGAACTCGAGAAACTCAGCGACACGCTCGCCGAGGAATACCCGGCATTCGCAGGCATCCGTTTCACACCGCACGACTTCCGGCGGCTGTTCTCAACCGACCTCGTCAACCACGGCCTCCCGATCCATATCGGTGCGGCGCTCCTCGGCCACCTCGATGTACAGACCACCCAGGGATACGTCACCGTCTTTCACGAGGACGTCATCCGGCACTATCAGGCGCATCTCGCTGGTCGTCGGAGCGCTCGACCCGCGGCGGAATACCGTAGTGCGACGGCCGCTGAATGGGACGAGTTCGAGGGCCACTTCGATAAACGAAAGGTCGAGCTTGGCCAATGTGGCCGTCCCTACGGCACGCCGTGCGAACACGAACACGCGTGCGTCCGCTGTCCCATGCTGCAGGTGGATCCGAGCATGATCGGCCGGTTAGGCGAGTTGAGGACCGACCTTGTCGCTAGGCGTCAACGCGCGGAAGACCAGGGCTGGTTGGGTGAACTCGAGGGCATCGATCTCACCCTCCTTTTCCTCGACGAAAAAATGGCCGAAGCGCTGAAACAGAAACGGAACGGAACGGAACCACACTCCTCGGAATGCCGGGCATCAGGATGCCCGGCATTTGACGGCAGCGTGTGGCGGAACAGCCGCCTTTCGGGTCAGCGGTCGGCGAGGGTGATGCGTTCCTCGCTGCGCGCATCGAAGTGGGCAAAGAACGCGGTGACCTCATCGAGCCCGCCGAGCGTGAACGAAGCCACTCCACCCTCGATCGCCTTCTTCAGCACAGCGACGGCATCGAGGAAGACCATGCCGGCGACGAGTTGCTTCGGGATCGACATGACGAAGCTCGCATCATCCGGGATCGAGGCCGTCGTTTCGAGGACACCGTTGCGGAGGATAAGCCCGACGTTCTCGCCGGTATCGGCGACCTGGACGCCGGCTGAAACGGTTCCGCCAGCTTTCTCTGGGTCGACGCGGAAGCGCAGGCTTTCCAGGAGCGCTGATCCGGGCATCGCGGCGATCTGGTCAGGAGCGTTGATTTGGATGGCGAGTGAGTAGTCGATCGTCCCGTCGAGTTCCCGGGCTGCGGTGAGGTAGAAATTGCGCCAGTTCGAATTCGGTGTGCCGTAGCCCAGCGTGCGGAGCGCATCGGCTTTCAGCAGCCGCGCGTCCTGATCGGTGGGATCGGTGCGCACGAGGTGGCTGACCAGCTCAGCCGCCCACTGATGGTCGCCGGCGTTTGCTGCTTCGCGTGCCGCTGTGAGCACGGCGTCGCGGCCGCCGATGAGGTTGATGTAGCGCTGCGACGATTCGCGGATATTCAGGGGCGCGAGGGTGGTGGGGTCGGCGTTGAACCAGCCGAGCTCGCCGAAATAGATCTGTCTTACCGAGTGCGGCACTCCGCCATAGAAGTCGCCGAGCCATTCGCTGCTGGACAGTGATTCGGGGAGGGTGACTTTCTCGACGAGGTCGTCGGGCAGGAACCCTTGGTTGATGTGGCGGAGGGTCTGGTCATAAACGTAGGAGATCGCGTCGCGGTAATCGGTGAGCACTTTTGCGACCTCGGTGCGGCCAGCGAGCGGGCGGCCGTGGGAGGGCACCATGAAGTCGGCCGGGAGGGGGCGGAGGTTCTTGTCGATCGACTTGAACCAGGCCTGCGGGTCGCGGTAGCGGCTGCCTCGAATGGAGTGCAGGTTCGGGAACGACTCGCCTTGGATGACTTCGGCGGACTGCAGCACCCCGAGGTCGGGGAACCAGGTCACGATCTCATCGATGGCCTCGGACGGGGCCCAGAAGAACTCCATCCGCACCCCAGCGACGGTCAACTCGAGCCGGTCGTCGACGAGGGTGTTCGGAGTGACCAACGACATTGTCTCCATGATGAAGTCCGGGCCTAGGCCCCCGTTCACGCGTCCTTCGGCGCCGACCTCGAGGAGACTGCCGAGCGAATAGTCGGCACGTACAGCGATGATAGGCCCGTCGCCGGAGATCGAGTTGGCGATGATGTTCGCCATGAAGTCGCGGTGAGCGATCACCAATACCTCACCAGAGTCGGCCTGCTCCTGGGTGATGAACGCCTTCACCCCGGCGTTGTGATCGGTGTGCCAGTGCGAGTACAGGACCGCCTTGATCGGCAAATCGCTGATCTTGCGCAGCTCGATAAGCTGCCGCTTCCCCTTCTCGACATCTTCGGGCGGGTCAATCAGGATCAGACCGTCATCACCCACTACAACAGTGAGCGCTGAAAGGGCGTAGCCGAAGATCTGGAAAACGTTCTTACCGACGATCTCGAAGGTCCCGGCGTCCATCGTGCGAGAATGCTCAGTCATCTCTGCGGGGACAGTGTCGGCGAATTCGGTGAAAGCGGTGTTCTCGCCCGACGGCGTGAACGTCACGCCTTCTGCTGCACCCAACCAGTACTGGCCCATGACTCCCTCACTCCTCGGGCACCCGTTGCCCATGCCTTAAGCGAACCACGCAACACCAGAAAGGCGAATACCGGCGCGCACCTGTTTCTATGTCGTGTGCTGCTCGGCTGAGACCCCACACGGATGCCAAGCTATCGGAATTGCGAAGTGCAGAGAAAGTGAGACGGTCCGGAAAGACTGGACCGCGGCGTTCCTGACCCGGAAGAAGCTGCCTGCGGATGCGGCCGCGTTCGTCGCGGTGACCCTGACCCGGCACTCCTATGACGTGACCGGCAACAACAGCGGCGCCGCAGCCGTGCTCCTCGGCCACGAGGGCTACGCGGCACGCGAGGCTCTCGCGGTGATGGTCGAGGCGACGCCGACGAAGGCCGGGTATGTGAGTCTCGCGGTCGCGTTGTCGGCGCGGGAGAACCGGACCAGCCGGGAGTCATGGCGGGACCCGAACCCGTCCGATAAGGCCTACCTTTTGCAGATCGAGAAATGGGGTCATCACCTGTCCGCCGTTGAGCGGATCGCGGCAGGCTACCCCGCTCCGGACGTGACTGCAGAAGGCGCACAAACGGACACCGAGTAACACTCTGACGGGTGGGTCGCGCAACACGGCCCGCCCCTCACCGGCACCGGTTAGCAGGTCACCTCACTGCTGCGGGTGGTTGCGTTCGCCGGCCCTTCCGGGGCCGGCGGCGAGGGGGAACCGGCCGTTCCCCCTCGCGCTCCCCCATCGACCAGATCGTGCATCGTTAATGCGCGAAGATGCGCCGCTGACCGTAGCGATTGGGCCTCTTTGCTGTGCGCGGTTCCCCACCCGTTTTGTGGGTGACGAGGCCGTGCCCAGGTCACACCAATGCGGTGCGTGACGTGCGCATGGTTGGTGACGGTGTGGCCTGGGTGCGGGCGGGATGTTGGGGTCCCGCTGTCCACCTGTGGGCAGGATGAGCCCGAACAGAGCTCGTGCTGTCCACAGGTGGTCAGGGGGTCACAGAACATGCCATCGGCAGGTGCTCTATTGAGCGGCGACGTCAGCCGACGGCGTCGTGCTGGCCCGGTTGCTGCGTCGCGCCCGCGGCGTCGTACTGGCTTTCCCCGGTGGGCGGGCGCCAGTCGCGCGGAGCTCTTTGTCGCTCCACCCTGAGGTGATCGCGTCGGCCCACGCTTTGGTATGGGCGTCGCGGGCGTCTTTGACGCTCTGCTCTGCGACGTCGACGGTGTTGCTGGCGTCGACGAGCGCACGAACAGCGTTGACGCGGCGCTCGGTTGTTTCCTGCAGGAGTTCCCGGGCCAGACGAACGGCTTCTTCCGGGTCGAGTTTTTGATCTGTCATGCCAGCCACATTAATCGGATCGCACCGCGATCTCCACATCACACCCCGCCATCAGTGATCCAGGCATGATTGCGAACAAAGTTTCGGAGGAACAAAGTTTCGGAGCAAGCTATAATGTTACCCGGGGTAACCTGCTTGTGACTCTTCCGCTTCGCGGCTGGTCCGGGGCATACTGGTCGTATGGTCCCCGCCGTGGGGCGGGTTCGCTGCGCTGGGCCAGGAAGGAATGTCGGTGTCGGAGTCGTCGCGTGAGGGTCGCCTGTTCGGCCGGCGTCGCCGCGCGAACGTGCCCGTTGAGCAGCGACGAACGAAGCGCTACGAGGTGTCTGTCAGCCCGGCCGAGGATGCGCATTTGCGCGCCCGGGCGGCGGTGCTCCAGGTGACGGTGCCGCGGTTGTTGTTCGAGTCGGCGATGAACGCGCAGGTCCGGACGGACACGGAGTGGAAGCTCGTCGGGGCTGAATTGTTTCGGGTGTCGAGGCTTATGAAGTCGGTGTCGGACAACATGAACCAGCTCGCCAGGTACGCGAACACCGAGGGCCGTTTCCCAGCCGAAGCAGAGGATGTGTACGAGCAGTACCGCCGGTTGCTGCCGAAGCTGGAAGCGACGATCGACAGGCTGGCAGGGCAGTGAGAACAAACATCACCCGCGGCTCGCAAATGTCCGGTCTGATGTCCTACCTTGCCGGTGCGGGGAAGGCGAACGAGCACACCGAACAGCACCTCGTCGCAGGGGACGCGGCGATCATGGCGATGCACGGCGACGCGGTCCTTGACCGTGCGACCGCGTTGGAGATCGCGAAAAGCCTGGACCGGCCACGGAAGTTCTTCGGCATCGAAGTCACCCGCCTCGCCGTGCAGAAAGGTGACGACGGTATCGCCCTCCGAGACGCTGCCGGTGCCGTCGTGAAAGAACGCGTCCAGGCCGACGTGTGGCACTGCTCCCTCTCGTTGGCGGCGGAGGAGGGCCAGCTGACGGATGAGAAGTGGGGACAGATCGCGACCGACTTCGTGAACAGGATGGGGTTCGCAGGCGACGATCTCGGGAAGGCGAACTGTCGGTGGGTTGCGGTCCGTCACGGGTTGTCGAAGAACGGCAACGACCACGTCCATATCGCCGTGTCTCTAGTTCGGGAGGACGGGACGAAAGCGGATGTGAACAACGACTACAACCGGTCGCAGAAGATCAGCCAGGAATTGGAGCGCGACTACGGGTTGCAGGTCTACACCCAACCCGAACGGGAGTACGGCGAACGCGGCATCAAGCCCGGCGCCCGCGAATCCGCGAGCCGTCGCGGACAGATAGAACCGGACATGCACCGCCTCGAGCGCGCCATCCGCGCCGCGGCCGTTTCCTCGGTTGATGAGGGGGAGTTCGTGCGTCGGATGAGGCAGGCCGGTGTCCTCATCCGGCCCCGGTTCGCCGCCGGCCGTGACGATGTCGTCGCCGGTTACTCCGTCGCGTTACGTCCGGAGAAGGGGCAGCCGGTGATCTGGCATGGCGGTGGGAAACTCGCCCGCGACCTGACCCTGCCGGAGCTTCGGAAAGGCTGGCCGGACCGCCCCGAAACCGCCACCGTGGCTGTTCAGGAATGGCGTGCCACCGCGAAGAACCCATGGCAGTACACCCCGGCGAACCCGGGCCGAGAAACTCGGGAACCCTCCCCCGACCTCTGGACCCAATACGCGAGAGAACTTCGCGCCCTCCGGGAGAAGATGCAGGCCGTTCCGGCATCAGATCGCGACGCGTGGGCACGCGTGGCCCGGGAGACTTCGGGTGCGTTCGCGGCCTGGTCGCAACGCGTCGAAACCACACCCGGGCCACTCGCGGAAGCATCACGCAGTCTGGCGAGGTCTGCGCATCTCCGCGCGCACGAAACGAAAGCCCGCCCGGTCGCGTGGGCGTCAGCCGCCGGCAACGCGATGGTTCTGATGCAGGTCGCCCAGACCGGGAAACCAACCCTGGCGTTGGCGTTGGTGATGCGGGAGCTAGAGAAACTCAGCCGCGCCGTCCACGACATGCACCGCGCCGCCGGCGACGCCCACCGGGCCAGCGACGTCCGCAGCATGATGCAGCACCGCCTCCACACCGTCTCCCAGCAGATGCCACACATCCCCGATGCCGGTGCCGGGGCGACTGCGGTCCAGACTTTGACGGCCGAGCAGCAGCAGACGCGGGCACGGATGGCAGCGGAACGCGGCTGGGCCGATGGCACACCCCTCCCGACACCGCTGACGAGGCGCGCACCGGACTGGGCGGCAGACACGGCTGCACCGCAACGTGGCCGCGACGATGACCGCGGCCGCTAAACCCACACGCACGAACCGGATGATGAGGAGCCAAATATGAGCGAGCACGATGCAGACGGTGGAGTCCAGGAGCAGCTGCACGCCGCGACCCGGACAGCGCTGACCGTCGCCCTGCAGATGGGTGAGAAGTTCGCGCGCGTTCGTGAGGAGATGGCGCGCCAGGCTGAACGCCAAGATGCCGTCGTCGCCCGCGAGCTCGCGGCACGATTCGACGCCGAGCGTGCCGCCGCACGAGCGGAGCTTGTCGTCGTCGACCAGCCCTCATGGTGGGACAACGCAGCGACGACGGATATCGCCCGAGTCGCTGAAACCGCCCAGACCTGGCGGGGCCTCGACGACCACGCAGCGGCCGCAGCAGAAACCATCAGCCAGGAAGTACGGGAACGGTACGGCGTCGATGTAGGCTCCCTCGCCACCACCGAACGCCAGACCGCGGATGATGAGCGCGCCGAAGCGGCACTCCTCATCGCAGAAGCAGACCGACTCGACCGCAACGCCCACGAGCAGCCCACCCCAGGCGAGACACCCGCGGATGTCGTCGCGGGCCTCGAGGCGCAGGCACGCTCCTACGACGCGGCCGCCAACCGGGGCGGCGAAGACGGCAAGACACCCGACGAGCTCCGCGAACTCGCCCCAGACGCCCGCGCCCAGGCACAACTGCACCACACCACCGCAAAAGGCCCGGCCGCGGAAACTGCCCGTGCGGATGCCGACGATGCATATGACAGCGCTACCCGCCGGGACGCGTTCGCCTCGGACCTCGAGAGCAAGGGCATCAGTTCGGATGACATCAAGGCGCGACTGCGCGCGGACGTCGACCATGCACGCCCCGCCCACGACGTTCTCACTTCACCAACCCGCAGTAGCCGGGTGAAGTCCCCATCCGGAACCACGGCCAGCCGGCAGCGGCAACGCGGCGACCGCAGCCGATGATCGCCCGCGCTGTTCGCGTAGACGAGAACTCATCGCGCGCCAGCGGAGCGGACTCTTATGGGGCGGTGCTTTACTCTCAGGACATTGTGAGAGGCCCGTGAAGCGGTCAGCTTTCTGTATGCGCCGTCATCATTATCGACACCAGGATGTTTTCGAGAACCGGGCCGAGCCGCGCCACCGCACGGGCGGGAGGGGCGGAGTCGAAGAATTCCGCGAATGCCTCGTTCATCCCTGCGAAATCATCCGGTTGCGCAAGCAGCACTGTGACCAGCGTCACGTCAGCAAGGCTGCTCCCACCTGCGTGGAGGACCGCCTCGCAGTTACGCAGCGCCTGCTGAGTCTGCTCTTGGATCGATGACCCCGCAGGTTGGCCTGTCGCTGGATCGATCCCGACCATCCCCGACACGTAGATCACCGAACCAGCCCGCACACCCTGGCTGTACAGCGGCGAGCTTGGCGCGTTCTCGGTGCTGATGATTTCTCTGCTCACAGGGGGCAAAGCCTGTGCCTGGAGCTTCCACGCTAAAAGGGGCCTGCGCTGCTCGATTGCCCCACAAATCTCTTCGGCCGTCGCCCGCATCGTCCGCGGAATCACGCTCAAAGGGCAAGCGGGGCAGTGCGCCCGCCCCGTTACCGGCTAGGCGCACTGCCCCTCTCCCTACTCTTCGCTGGCGCACATCATCAGAAGCGGGACCAGCTCGGAGGGGTCAGTTTCCGATCTTGTCATCGGCGGAGTCTCGGGCGCCATCGATCTTGTCGTTGAATTTTCCGCCCGTCGCCGTGTTGGCGGCGCCGCTTGCCTTGTCTAGGGCCCCGTCGCTGGCTTGTTCGCCTTTGTCGCTGTCTGCGAATTCCTTGGCTTTGTCGCCGAGTCCGCTGAGATCAACCATGGTATTTCCCGTCCATTCTAATCTTTTGCCTCCACCTGTGTGGTGAGGGGTCTTATCGTGCCCGCCCCGCCCCGGGACATAACAGGGGGCTTAGGCGAGGTCTCAGGCCAACCGCCGATCTATGCCGGAATACCCGGCAAGTTGGATGACGCTCCTTCGCGGTCGACCAGCGCTAGGACGGTGTCACAACGCCTCCAGGGTGAGTGGGCCGGTCGGGGGTTCGTGGAGGACATCGATGTGTTCTTTCCGGACGGTGTCGGTGACGGGCTGGTGCACGGTGATGGTCTTCTTGGTGAGTTTGACGCGTTCAACGGGGACAAGCTCCCTGACGATGCTGATGCGTTCTTCGTGGAGCACTATTTCGATCTCGTCCGGCTGGTCGGCGGGAACCTGGTCGAGGGTCAGATCGGTGAGGGGTTCGGTGGTGAGACGCACTTCCTCGCGGCGTACCTCGACGGTGAAGGTTTTCTGTTCGGTCACAATGAACTTCTGAAGCCGTGCGACGCTGACCGGTGCCTGCCGGGTGGTGACCTGAAGGTGCTCTTCGAACCGGGTCATCTCGACTGCACGGCCTGATGCTGCCAGGTCGGGGTTGCCGCTGGATGCGTAATCATTCATGGGTGCCGTCATTCCTCAGGTTGCGGTTCCTGGAGCTGTTTGTATGCCTGGTAGATGGTGGAGGGTTCGATACCGGTGGTGTATTGCCAGGTCCACATCGCGTCGAAGAGTTCATCTTGTTCTAAACCCTGGTCGAGGAGGTCTTGGGCGATGCTCCGCGCGGTCGGCTGAGGCGGTCCTCCCCGCGTGGCGGTCTTTCGTGCCCGTCGTTTGGCTGCGTGTTCCGGGGACAGCATGCGAGTGATCAAAGCACTAAAGAGAGACGCGGCGACCACTACCCGCAGCTGTTTGCGCACCCGCCTCAGCACGATGTGTTCCGAGCGTCACGCACCGCAGGAGAGCCGGGTGAGGTACCAATTAGTTGATAGGCGCGTTCTGGGCTATACCGGTCGCGCTTATCCAACGCGGCCCACTTGCACCCGGACGGTCGCGGGGGGTGTGAGGTCCTGGTCGGTGAAGTAGTTCCGGAGCGCATCGTGGGCTCGCCGACAGATCACGGTTGCGGGTTCATCGGCGGACACCCCGATGCAGGCGATGATGGTGAGGTCGTCCGGTTTTTCGTTGACGGTGACGAGGTGCATTCCGACCGGGTCATTCCGAACCGCCTCCACGACCGCGCCCACGATGGAGGGCAGCAGGGGTTTCGTGGCGTAGACGGTGTGCACACCGTCGACGTTTCGGAGGAGCCGGGTGAGCTGGGTGGGGAGGTCGTCTTCGGTGTCGTCGTTCATCGTGCCAAGTTCCCGTCATCGTCGAGGTCCTCATCGGTGATGTCGCTGTCATGCACCCGCACTGTCACCCGGGTCACGACAAGGTCGGTGTGCTCCCGAACGGTTTCGATGACGCGTTCCTGAAACAAAGGAACAACGCGCGCGTCGGTGGCGTCAGCGAACGTGGACACCACCACGTGTACCTGAACGGGTGAGCCTGGTGTTTCGAGGTCGCCATCGATGCGGGTGCGTTCGACAATCAGCCCGTCCGTGTCGTCTCCGGCTTCTCGGACCAGCGCCCGGACGGCGCCTTCGGAGATCGAGAGTTTAGCGCCGGGGACGTCGTGGAGGATGGGGATGTCACGGCCGGCGTGTGCCTGTACACCGATTTGGTCAAGGATTCGCGAGATCCAGTTCTCATTCTTGGGAGCGAAATATTCGGCGTCTGTTTTCATGATCCTGGGGGCGACGGCGCGGAGCCGGCTGAGGGCGGCGAGAGCGTGCTGCGCGGCGGGGGAGGCTTCGATGGCCGGGTTTCTGGGATGCCGGCCGTGGTCGAGGTAGTCGCTGAGTTGGTCGACGGTGAAGCCGTCGAGTTTGTTGTCGTCAAGCGGTGACGGTGTTTGCGGCTCGGGAGTGGTGTTGGTCATCTCCAGGCCTCCATCTCACGGACGAGCGTTTTTCGGCTGCGGACGAGAAGACCGCGGACGGTCGTAACGGGCAGGTCGAGCTGTTCTGCGATCTCGGAATAACCGTAGCCCGCGATCTCTCGGAGCACCCAGCACCGTCGCTGATCCTCAGGCAGCGAGGAGAGCGCCAATGACAGGGCCTCGTCAAGCGAGGAGGCAGAAGCGACGTCGGCCGGGCCGTCGGCGGGGTCGTGGATGTCGTGGTCATCGATTGATTCATGATCACGGCCCGCCCGTAGCCGGTCGATGCTCTTATGGGTGACGATGGTTGTCAGCCAGGACCGCACGACTGCCGGGTTCTCAAGGTCGGGGAGTTCCTGCCATGCTGTGACGAACGTGTCTTGCACGACGTCGTCGGCGTCGGCTGGGCGGACGATCCGGGCCGCGTACGCGCGCATCAGCGGGCCGTACCGGCGCATCAGAATTTCGAATGCCCGGATGTCTCCGTCTGCGGCGCGGCTGGCGACGGTGCGGTCATCGGCGTCGCTGAGCGAGTCCCGCCCGGGCAATGACACCATCACGGACCCTTCCGCCAGATCATGGCCACCTCTTGATTGCAACGGCCGGTGCGACCGAGGAGGCCTGTCCGCCAACCTAGTCGAGTACGTCGAATTTTCATGGGCCTTGTGGTTTGGGCCAGGCCGTGGTGCTGCCGCCAACGGTTGTAGTAGGGGCAGCACCACGGTGGTTAAGGGTCAGTTGCTGCGCCGCGTGGTCGCAGCGGGAGCGGTGGCGTTACGCGCCTTCTCGGCAGCCTGCTTGGCCTGCTCTTCGATGCTCGGCGCGTTCTGTACCTGCTGCTGCACATTGGGTGCTTCAGCTTCGGCGGTGTGCAGCCACGATTCCCAGCGTGCCTGCATCGGCTTGATGAGCCCGCCGCCGGCGCCGACGATGATGACTCCCGCGATGATCGCGAGCACCGCGATCAGGATCGGGGTCGTGACCGTGTCGGCGATACCGACCTGGTTCAGTGCGGCGGTGACGCCGAGGAACAGGATGAAGATGCTCGCGATGTTCGCCAGGACCTTGGCGTAGGACAGGCCTCCGAGGGTGCCCTGGATGAGCGTTTTCACGGCGGCTGCGATCGCGGCGGCGATGATGATGATGATGATCGCGACGATGATCTTCGGCACGTAGCTGATGATCGCAGCGAGCAGGTCACTGATCGGGTTCGGACCGAACACACCGAACGCGAACTGAAGCACGAACAGCACAAGGGCGTAGTAGACGATCTTCGCGACGATGTCGGAGGCGTCGAACTTCGATCGCTCGAGGGCTTTTTGGATGCCGCCGCGCTCGACGGCGCGGTCGAAACCGACCCGGGTGAGCAGTTTGCTGAGGGCTTTCTGGATGAGCTTCGCGACGATGAGGCCGACGATCAGGATCACGAGGGCAAGGAGTAAAAGCGGGACGAATGCGATGACGGCGGCGAGGCCGTTCTGCAGGGTTGCGGGGAAATCCACCGGTAGTGCCTTTCGAAAGGGTTGGGTAGGTGAAGGGTGGGCGGCCGCCGGCAGGCGAGGGATCTCCTGTCGGCGGCCGCACCGTGATTAGTTAGCGGCGGTTGTCGGTTGCCGTGTCGGTGGGGTCGACGAGTTCGATCTCTTCGTGGCCGACCTCTTCGGTGACCTGCTGCTGCTCGGTCACGGTCTCGGTGCCGAGCGCAACACGCTCAACGGGCACGGTTTCCTTGTTCACGATCACACGCTCTTCGGTGAGTACGACTTCGTGTTCTTCTTCGCTCAAGTCCGGGCCGGCGGCGGCGTTGCCGATGTTTGCCTCGGTGATCGGTTCACGGGTGAGGGTGACCTCTTCGTGGCTGACCGGCACGGTCACGGTCTGCTGCTCGGTGACGACATGCTTACGCAGACGCGCACGGCCCGCTTCGACCTTCTCGGTACCGACATGCAACTGCTCCTCCGAACGGGTCATCGCGTCATCCGTGGTCGGACCTGACGTGTCGTACCCGACCTGCGTGTCCACGGCCGCGTCGTCACTGTAGCCAGTGCGGGTGCCGCCGTTGCCGTAATACGCGTAAAGGGCCTGTTCCTCTTCCTGGCTGAGGCTGCCGTCATCGGCGATGCGGGGGGCGTCCTTCACGAACGCCTTCTCGAACGGCACGGTCAGGTCGTTGCCGTCGAAGGTCGCGCTTTCCAGCGGCGCGAAGCTCTCGCTGCTGCCGAACAGTCCCGTCTTGATAGTCACCCAGAGCGGTGCCTGGGTGTTGGTGTCGACGTATACCTGGCCGACCGTGCCGATCTTGTCACCGTCGGTGCCGTAAACGGTGGCACCGGTGAGGTCGTTGACGTTGTTGGTGTCGATCATGATTGTTCTCTTTTCCTCCCGGACAGGCGCCCGGAAACATGTGGGGTTTGCAATGCCGCGCGATGGCGCGGGTGGGTTAACGGCCGAGGCCGGCTTTGTCGACGCGGCGGTGGAACCGCATCCCGGCGAGGCCGCCAAGAAGAGCACCGAGCAGACTCACGACGAGAGCGACGACGGCGGTGATGATGCTGCCCACGGTGAGGGCGCCTTCATTCAGCGGCAGCCGCGGGAAGGCCTGCATTGTGGACAGAACATCGAACTGGGACCCGGCTATCAGGCCCACGACGGCCAGCACGATGGCGATGATGATCGCCCAGAGCCACACGGCGAGGCCCTGCTTGACCCCGTTGAAACGGGCCATCCGGCCGGCAACATAGCCGCCGCAGAAGTACGCGACCAGCAAGATCACCGCAAGGATGATGCCGCCGACGATTCCGATCGTGCTCGCGTTCGAGGTCGTAACATCCGCGACATCGTTGGTCGAGACACCGTTACCGAGACCGATCGCAGTCCCGGTCGATGCCAGCAAGGCGATCAGGATCACGGCTGTACCCGTCGCGGTGAGCCAGCCGAAGAAAGCGGACCCGAACTTCATCCCGCCGAAACGTTCCTGCTCCCGAGCAACGACACCCTCCCGGGTCGTCGGCCCAGCCTCGGCTGCTACTGCGGCTACGGGGGTGGTCAGGTTGTTGGTAGTCGGGTCGTTGTCGCTCACGTGAAATCTCCTCATCGAAACGCACCCAGAAAGGCCGGTGTGCGGACGCAACGCCCGAGGGACGCCAACGCGAGATCAGGGACACCAGCGAACCGATGCCTGTCACTTGATAGGCGAACACCGCGACGTTTCTGTCACACAACCGCCCAGGGGATTGACGCCTCAACAATCACGCCGTATAAACCTCTCGGCGTCGCCCGGCGCGTCCATCTCCCACCTACTCATCGCCGCAGTCGAGGCGCTCCACGAAGCGACGCCCCGCCGGGCGCACCCGTTGCCCATCCACCATCCCCGGAGCGCAATACGGTCTTGGCTTCGTTGCGGGTGGTTCAGAATTAGACAATGAGACAACGCGCCGTAGCGGTAGGCGGACACGACCTGAATCTGCCATTCACATTCGTGGGCGGGCGTGATGTCACCAAATGGCGTTCTCTCGCCGGCGGACTCCTCGTAGACAGGTACCGGCGCGTTTCCGGACCGTTCACCGCCCACCAGGCGTTAGCGGGGTCGCTGATCCTCGGCGGTGTGATCGCGGCCGCTACAGCCGGTGGGGCGGCCGCTGTTTATGATGCGGTTACCGATAAGGACGGTATCGAGGGGTTGGACAAACCGGCTCTCAAGTACGCGAAGAAGTTTCGATCTCGGCCAATGAACGCCGTCGCGGCCGGTATCTCCCGGGTTTTCGGGCCTACCGGGATGCCGGTCCTTGCCCTCACCGCAGGCAGTGTGCTCGCGATCCGACAACGACAGCTCAGCCCGCTCATCCTGCTCGTCGCAGCCGGTGCCGGGTCCCTCGGAATGACACTCGCCGGGAAGAGGATGATGCACCGGAACCGACCGGCACACCGCGACGCCATCGCCCCGTACGAGAAGTCTCCCTCCTTCCCATCCGGTCACGCCCTGAACGCGACAACCATTCTCGGTTCGGCCGCATATCTGCTCGTCCTCCGCCAGCAACACAACAGCCTCCAAACGCTCACCATCGCCGCAGCGGCAGGAACCGCACTCACGGTGGGACTGTCGCGGGTTCTGCTTGGCGCGCACTGGTTCACCGACGTGATGGTTGCCTGGACCACCGGCGCCGGCTGGCTATCCCTCATCGTGACCGCCCACCGGCTTTACCTCACAACCACGGAAACCTCACCGCTGAAACGGGCAGCCACACGCCAGTAACCCGCCTCAAGACATCGAATGGCACCGTTGCTAGCTGACTGGCTAATCACGCCAGGAGCGACGGAACGTCGTCTCTATCCGGCCAAGAGACGAGCGTCGACCTTAAATGCTGCGGTTTGATGTGATCAATTCACCCCTGAAACCGTTACCAAAAAGGTATAACGAAGATCTATACCCGCGCGTGGTCCTATATGACCATCCGACAAGGTACACATATGAGGGACGAGGGCAAGGTCATACTCCGAGTACTTCTGGCTCGCCCGCACCCACCGAGGCCAAAGGGGTCGTTGGACACAACATCACGAACCATTCCGCAGGAGTGCTGCGCTTCGACGGCACCCAATTCAACCTTATTGCCACCGACCTCAATTCCGCCAGTATTTACGAATGCATCGAGGATGCGATGAGAGCCCTCTGCGAAAGCTGCTGATAGTGCGAATCTGGCCGCATCACAACCGCCGCTGGGTAAGGTCCAAAGCCGGCGGTATTGCTCAGCAGGCCACTCACCGGAGGGGCCAGGTCAAGGTCACCTCAGGTGCAAGTAAGAGGAACTCGTGGATGTGACCGGGCATCTTCTCTGCGTGTGGCTGAAACGAATTTGCCTGCCACGCCTTGTCTAGTATCGAGATAGCCTCACAACTTTGGCCGCCATTGGCTCGCACGTCCGGCCGGGCATGACGGTACGGCGTGCCATCACGAGATGGTCTCGCTATCGACCAAGCGGTGACGGTGTATTCCTTTGGAGGCTGTGAGGATGTCGCCGTTTCGACTGGCTGGTCCGACGAGCACGGCGGTGACGCGTCGACTTCTACGGTGGACCCGTCACCTCGCCCACCGTCCGGGCGTGATTCGCACGCTGACGCTTTTCAGGTGGGAGTAGTGCGCAAGCGCTTCGATGCCTTTCTCGCGTCCGTAGCCGCTGGCCTTGTGTCCGCCGAATGGCATTTGCACCGACTGTGTCGACCAAGAATTGATGTAGACCTGGCCCGCTTCGAAGGCCTCGGCGACCCGGAATGCCCGCGAGATATCGGCGGAGAACACGCCGCCGACGAGGCCGAAGTCGGAGTCGTTGGCGAGTGCGATCGCCTCCTCTTCGGTGTCGAAAGGGATGACGACGAGCACGGGCCCGAACACTTCTTCGCGTGCGATGCGCATCCTGTTGTCAACGCCTGAGTACACGGTCGGCTCCACGAAGAAACCACCCTTGAGTGAGGGATCTGTTGAGACAGAGCCTCCCGTGCGCAGCACGGCACCCTCGGCGGCGGCCACCTCGAAGTACTCCTGCACCGTTTCGAATTGGCTGCGCGTGATCATCGGGCCGAGCGTTTCTCCTGGGCGGTAGGCCTGTGTGGCCTCCACGACGAGCGTGGTGAATTCCTCTTCGATGCCGCGCTGGACGAGCAGACGGGTGCCCGACGAGCAGACCTGGCCTGCGTTGGTGGCGAAGGCACGAGCTGCCTCGGTGGCGGCGAAGGCCAGATCGGCATCGGCGAAGACGATGTTTGCTGACTTTCCGCCGAGTTCGAGGGTGAGCGGAAGAATGCGATCGGCCGCGATCCGGCCGATCTGCTGGCCGGTGGGCACCGATCCGGTGAACGCGACCTTTCGCACCAACGGATGCTCGACGATCGCCGTGCCGACGACGGCGCCTCGGCCCAGCACCACGTTGAACACGCCGTCGGGCAGGCCGGCCTCTGATGCGATGCGCGCCAGCGCGATGGTGGTCTGCGAGGTGGTCTCGGCGGGCTTGGCTACCACGGTATTGCCTGCGGCGAGTGCCGGGGCGCAGGCCCGTGCGGCCTGGTTGATCGGCAGGTTCCATGGTGTGATGACCCCGATCACGCCGAGCGGCTCGCGCAATGTGTAGACGTGCAGATCGGGTCGTACGTCAAGTACGTCGCCGGCCGGCAGGTGCACGAGTGCGGCGTAGAACTCGAAGTAGTCGGCCGCACCCTGAATTTCGGCTCGGGCGAGTTCGATCGGCTTGCCGGTGTCGGCGACTTCGAGCTCGGTGAGTTCGTCGATGGCATTGCGGATTCCGGTCGCCACACGACCCAGGATGCGGCCGCGCTCCATCGAGGCGATGTGACGCCAGCCGTGCCGGGCGGCGTGGGCGGCCAGCACCGCGCGGTCGACATCGGCAGGGGTGCCTTGGGTCACTGTGGCACCTTCGCCGCCGGTGGCCGGAGCGACGCCGGTGCGGGTGCCGCCGTCGATCGAGGGCGTGGAGAGGCCGCCGATCCAGTGTTCGAGAACGTTCATGAGATGACGCTGCTTTCTTCCGGTGCCGCGGCCCCGATTAATCGGTACATCTCGGTGTGGTCGGTGTCGCGCTCGGTGGTGCTCGCGATGCCGCTCCATTGTTGGGCGACGACATCTGACACGTCGCCCTCGGTACCGAGGGCTCGGGCGAGGTTCACAGCGATCGTGACGTCTTTCGCCATGAGCGGCAGCGTGAAGCCTGAGTCGTAGGCGCCGCTCAACATGAACTGTGCGACCTTGCGTTCGCTTGTGTTGGTACGGCCCGAGGAGCTGTTCAACACCTCGGTCATCACCGCGGGGTCGATGCCGAAACGCCGGGCGGTGTGGAGTGCTTCGACTGTCACCGAAACGGTCGAAGCCGAGACAAGGTTGTTGAGGGCCTTCGCCGCGTGTCCACTACCCACCGATCCGACGTGGATGATCGTGGCGGCGAGCTGCTCGAGCACCGCACGCGCCTCGGCCAGGTCGGCGGCTGTACCCCCCACCATCGTCGAGAGTGTGCCGGCGATCGCGCCGCGCACCCCGCCCGAGACGGGAGCATCGATCATCCGGATGCCGGCCGCCGCCAGCCGCTCGGCGAGCTGCGCGGTGCGCAACGGCTCCGACGAGCTCATGTCTGCGACCAGTGCGCCGTGCCGCAGGCGCGCGGCCAAGCCACCCGTCTCGAGCACGGCCTCGACGACGTTCGAGTCGGGCACCATCACGATGACGAGATCGAGTTGGGGCAGGGTGGCGTCGCTCGAGAGATCGAACACGCTGGTGCCGGGGTGCTCGGCGATGAACGCGGCGACGACCTGGGGGGCCGCGTCGGCCACGTACAGCGGGAAGCCGGCCTCCGCCAAGCGATTCGCCATTGGCGTGCCCATGCGGCCCAGGCCGACGAATCCGATCGTGGGCTTAGGTTCGGGTGCGCTCACGCCTGCACCGCGGCCTTCTCGGCCTGCATTGTCTGGAATACCTCATTGGCCAGCCGGAAGGCTTCGAGGCCTGCCGGGGCTCCGCAGTACACCGACACCTGTAGCAGGACTTCTTTGATCTCGTCGGGGGTGACTCCGTTGTTCAGCGCGCCGCGCACGTGAGTCTTGAATTCATGGGGCCGGTTCAGGGCGCTGATCATTCCGAGGTTCACCAGGCTGCGATCGCGACGGCCAAGGCCCGGGCGGTTCCAGAGGTCGCCCCAACAGTACTGGGTCACGAACTGCTGCATCTCCATCGAGAAGTCGGTAGCGGCGGCGAGCGAGGCATCGACGTAGGCATCGCCGAGAACGGCGCGGCGGGTAGCGAGGCCAGCCTCGAAGAGGTCGTTGTTCATGGGGTGGATCCTTTCTCAGATGCGGGCCAGGTCGGCCCAGTCGTTCACAACGAAGACACCGTCGCCGCCGTGATGTGCGTGCTCGTTCGTTCCACGGCTCACGCGGCAGGCCGAGTGACCGCCGAAGTGGCCGGGAAAGATCAGCAGGTTGCGGTCGGCCGCCTCGTCGAGCAGCCGTCTGCGTGTTGTGCGGGCGAGCGCCGGGTCTTCGCAGAAACAGCTGTTCACGTCGGGTGCCGCGAGCTGAACAGGCGAGTGGATGATGTCGCCGAGAAAGAGCGCGCCGCTGCCCCGCGACTCCAGCCGCAGCACCGCCGAGCCGGGCGTGTGGCCGGGAGCAGCGTCGAGCAGCAGGTCGGAGTCGATGCGCAGGCTGCCGCTCCACAGCTCGATCAAGCCTGCGCGATGCACGGGCGCGACGCTGTCTTCGAACACGTTCTGGTTGCCGTCACCCTGCGGCCGGGGCACCACGAGCGGGTTCCAGAAAGCGAAATCCGCTTCGGCGATGAGGTAACGCGCGTTCGGAAAGGTCGGAACCCAGTCGCGGCCCTCGAGCCGCGTGTTCCAGCCGACGTGATCGACATGCAGGTGGGTGTTGATGACGATGTCAATGTCGCCCGGCTCGACTCCAGCATCCCGCAGGGTGTCGAGATAGGCCGTCGTGTGGTGGGCGTAGGCCGGGGCATAAGGTCGCTCCTTGCCGTTTCCGGCCCCGGTGTCGACCAGAATCAGCTGGCCCTGGCTTCGGATCAACCAGCTGTGCAGCACCGAGCGCAGCCGACCCGTCGAGGCGTCGAGAAAGTCGGGCGCGAGTTCGTCGACGTTCTGCGTCCAGAACGACGGATCACTGTCGGGAAAGAGAAAGGCCGGTGTCGCGGCGCCTGGGCCGGTGTACTCCTGGATGCGCGTGATCTCGACGTCGCCGACAGAAACCGTCGAGCTGCCGCTCACCATGATCTGTTCGCCTCTGGCACCGGGTACCGCTTCTCGAGTTCGGGTGTGATCGCCGCCGAGACGAAGTTGGCGGTCTGCATCAGCTCGGGGGTGAATCCGCCGCCCTTCGCCAGTCCACGAGTCTCGGCCATGTACGCAGAGCGGGCCTGCGCCTCATCCGTCATGGCGCGTTCGCGCTTCTCCCACGTTGCCAGCGCCTCATCGAGGTCGTCGAATTCGTCAAGGGCGTGCGCGAGGGCCACGGCATTGACGATGCCGACGCTGGCGCCCTGCCCAAGCGCAGGGCACATGGCGTGTGCCGAGTCGCCCACCAGAACGACTCGGTTCACCGACCACGGAGTCACCCGGTTGGTCTGGTAGCCGTCATGCCGCGGGCTCACCGCATGCTGGGCCGAGGCGATCAGCGGCGCGAGGTGCGGAAAGCGTTCCGACCACACGTCGGGGTCGATCGGAATGCGCGAGGCGCGCTCGTTGGTGGTTTCGGCCATCATTCCCATGTAGACCGTGTCGGGCCCGCACGGAACGTAGAGGATGCGCATGGCGTCGGGTTCCAGCGTCCAGAAGTCGATCACGCTGTCCCACTCGGGGGCGTAAAACGCGGGATCGCGCGGCACCAGCACCCGCACGACGCCGTCTTTGTACTTCTTGCGCTCTTGCACGAACTCCGTGCGGGAGTTGCGCACGAGCGAACCGACGCCGTCGGCGCCGATCACCAGATCGGCCTCGAAGAAACTGCCGTCTTCCATGTGCAGCACGCCGTTCGGGTCGGCGCCGACCGCCCGCGACGAGGTGACGATCTCAACCCCGGCGTCACGCGCAGCCTGGGCCATCACAGCGTGCAGCTCCGGGCGGGTGATGGCCCAATAGGGATAGCCGCCGAGCTCCTTCGTGGGCTCGGCACCGTTGAGACCGGTCTCGTAGAAAGGCGGCTGAGTGCCGAGCCCGCGAATGGTGTCGGCGATGCCGATCGCATCAAGCGAGAGCATGGCGTTGCGCCAGAGCAAGATGCCGGCACCGAAGTCACGCACTTCGTCGGACTGCTCGTGCACGCGCACCGACCAGCCGCGCCGGGCCAGCGCGATGCTCACCGTGAGGCCCGCGAATCCCGCACCGGCGATCTCGGCGTGACGTTGTCTCGTCATGAACTCTTCTCCTTCAATGTTTGGGCGGCAGTGTTTCTGCAGGGGCGGCAGATCACTCGGCCGAATCCACCCAGACGGTCAACGCCGCACGGGCCAGGGTATGAAAGTGCAGGTTGAAGCCGAGCACCGTCGGGGTGAGGTCGGGGTCGATCTCGAGTACGGGCACATCGACGGCGTGCACGGTGAAGGCGTACCGGTGCCGTCCGCTGCCCGGCGGCGGATTGGCGCCCACATAGCCGCGAACGCGCACGTCGTTCGGAAGAGTGAGAGCGCCGTCGGGCAGCGTCACCGAAGGGATGCCCGGCGAACCGGCACCGGTCGCGAGTTCCGTCACCGCCGCGGGGATGTTCGCCACGGCCCAGTGCATGAAACCGACGCCCGTAGGAGCGTCGGGGTCGTAGCAGGTCACGGCGAAACTCTTCGTCTCGGCGGGAAAGCCCGACCAGCTCAGCTGCGGGGAGGCATCCTGCCCGCCGATCTGCGGATCACGGAAAGCCGTCGGCTTTTCGGCGCCATCGACGACGTCGCTGCTCGTCAGCAGGAACGAGGGCGCAGGAGTGACAAAGGCGTAAGGGTCGTAGGTCATGGGGCTCCGATCGCGGAAGAAACCGACCGGAGACCGGTCAGCCGTCGAGGTTGGTATTCATCATCTGCTGAGCAAGCTCTTGCCGGCCCTGCACAACGTGGTGTCGCATGGCGCGCTCCGCCGAGTCGGCATCGCGCATGCGCACGGCTTCGACGACGGCCTGATGCTCGGCCATCGAACGTGAGAGTCGGCCGGGGCGACGAGTCACCACGGTCGAGAGGTAGTTGCGGTGCAGATGGTCGGTCAACAGCCGATATTGGTCCATCAGTCGCAGGTTGGCGCTGCCCTCGAAGATGGCTGCGTGCATCCGCTCGTCGGCCTCGATGTAGCTGGCAGAATCGGCCGTCGACACGGCCAAGGCCATCGTGCGCATCAGCCCATCGAGGCGATCCAGCAGATCTTCCGAGGCCCGCACCGCACACAGTCGGGCCGCCATGCCCTCGAGCGCTTCGCGCACCTCGTAGAGGTCGACGATCTCCCGCTGGGAGACGCCACGCACGAAGGTACCCCGGCGCTGCTCCACGACCACGAAGTCGGCCCGCGCGAGCACCTGCAACGCCTCGCGCACCGGCATCCGGCTGGTGCCGAATCGTTCTGCGAGCCGGCCCTCGGAAAGTTTCGTACCGGGAACGAGAACGCCCTGCACGATTTCGCTGCGCAGCACCTCGACGATCGACTCCCGCATCGAAGGCGCAGCCTGAGCGTCGGTTGTCATCGATTCCCCGCGATTGGCCATGCACGAACCTTACCGAATCGTGGCCGTCGCGGCCCTTGAGGAACATCGTTCACGCACCGAGCGCGGGGAAGGTGTGCACGTAGAACTTGCGGATGGTCTCGGTGATGTTCCACGTGCCGACCCATCCGTAGGGCAGACCGAGAACGCTTCCCGCGGTGAGTTCATGCACGGTACCGCTCTGATCGGTGATGGTGCCGGCGCCAGAAATGATGTACATGAACGAACCGCGGCGATCTTTCACCCGTGGGTAGACGCCCGCCTCGCACGCCCAGAGAGCGCAGAGCCCGTCGGGGCCATCAAAAACCGTCAGCTCATTCGCGGTCGGCGCGCCAGAGACGATCGGTTCCATCGAAACGATCTCGGGCCATTCTCCGTGCAACACGGTTTGGGCATCGACGAACACCGACGACTGAACTCCGTCGCGATACGGCGGCAGCGGCGTGGAATGCAGATAGACCTTACGGATGGTCTCGGTGATGTTCCAGGTACCCACCCAGCCGAACGGCAGCAGCAGCACTGAGTCGGCGGTGAGTTCGTGCACGGTGCCGTCTTCGTCGGTGATGGTGCCGGCGCCCGACAAGATGTACATGAACGAGCCGCGACGATCCTTCATCCGCGGGTACACACCGGGCCCGCACTCCCAGACGGCGAAGAAGCCGTCGACATCGTCGAGAAGCACACGCTCGGTGGCGAAGGCAACGCCCTCGATGATCGGCTCCATCGAGATCTGATCGGGCAGCTCGCCGCGCAGCACCTCCTCCGCGGGCAGAAAGGCAGAGGGAACGACGGGAATCGTGGTGGTCATTTGATGTGCTCCTCGAAGACGTGCGGTAAGACGGATGACGCTGTGACGGGTGATACGGCCGGCACGATGGGTCGCGGATCCTCGATCCCGAGCAGCTCGAAGGTCGGCCGGTGCAAAATGTCGTGCAGCTCCTCATCGGAGATCGTGGTGAGCGAGACCCGGCCGAGGTCGGCCACTACTCGGCTCAGCCCCTCGAACGAACTCTCGGCCGAGACCATCGGCGAGTCGCTGCCGAACAAGACCTTGTGCAGCACTCCGTACTCTTTGGCTGCAGAGAGGCCGCGGGCCAGCATCGTCGGCCGATTGGCGAGTGCCGAGGTGTCGGCGTAGACGTTGGCGTGGCGGCGCATGACAACGGCGGTCTCTTCCACCCAGGGATGACCGAGGTGGGCGATCACGATCTTCAGGTCGGGGAAGGCGATCGCCACGTCGTCGAGCAACAGCGGATTGGCATCCACCAGCCGACCCGCGTTGGCGAAAATGGCGCCTTGATGGATCAGGATCGGCAAGCCACGTCGCTCGGCCATCGCGAAGACTCGCAAGGTGAGGGGGTTCAACGGCGAGGTACCCTGGTAGATGGGGCCGAGCTTGATGCCAACCAGACCGAGCTCGTCGTGGGCGCGTTCGACCTCTTCGACCGCGTCGTGGCGGGTGGGATCGACGGACATGAACCCCACCGTGCTGCCGCCGATCGCGGCTACGAAAGCCGCCACGTCGTCGTTGGGAACGAACATGCCGGATGCACGGGCCTGCAGGCCGAACACGACGGAGCGTTCGGCGGGGGCGACGCTGCGCCGGTACGACTCGATCGTGACCTGATCAATGCGCTCGGCCGCGAGAGTGCGACGCACTCGGCTCAACCCGTCGGTCCACGGCGGCTGTTGATGGGCAGGAGTCCAGTAGTGCGTGTGGACGTCGGTGATCATCTCAGGCCTCGCTTCGGGTGTAAGGGATCGTGAGTGCCTGGGGCGCCCGGTGCCGCCGCCGCCCACCTGCAGCAAGAGCGGAGAGGGCCAGCACATACGGCAGGGCGAGCCACAGGGGTGCCGGCACGGTGATCGCTGGCTGCAACAGCGCGAGAGCACCCGACACCAGCACGGCGACTATTCCGATGATCTCGACTGTCGTGACAGGGGCGGTGCGGCGCCGCAATCGCCCGACGATCAAGAACACCGCCACGGCGACCAGGGCCATGACCCAGACCTCGGGCGGCACATCGCCACTGGCCTGCAGGCGCAGCTGCAGGGCATCCGCCCCCGCGAAGATGGCCACCGCCACCAGCAGGCCGCCGAGCCGCCAACCGCCGAAGAGCACGGCGGCGAGAGCGAGGTACCCTCGGCCGCCGACCATCGCCTCGCGAAAGACGCCGACGTCGCCGATCGAGACGTAGGCGCCGGCAGCGCCGGCGCAGGCCCCGGCGAAGAGCACTCCCGCCCAGCGGATTCCGCGCACGCTGACGCCTGCGGCGTCAGCGGCAACGGGATTCTCGCCCACGGCTTTGAGACCGATGCCCCAGGTCGTGCGATTGAGCGCGAGGCCGACCCCGACGACGACCACGATGACGGCGTATACGAAGACGTTTTGCGTGAATATGGCCTCGCCGAGCACGGGAATCTGTGAGAGTACCGGCAGGGCGACCCGCGACAGTGGCGTGAACGACTCTGCGCCGGGGAAGAGATCGGCGTTCAGAAATGCCGTGACGCCGAAGCCGAGCAGGTTGATGGCGATTCCGGCGACGATCTGGTCCACCTTCGCCTCGATCGCTAGTACCGCCATCAGAGCGCCGAACAGCAGGCCGGCGACGATGCCGCCGATGAATCCCAGCCCGATGCTGCCGGTGACGGCCATCGTCAGATACCCGCCGAAGGCCCCGCCGAGCATGATGCCCTCGAGTCCGACGTTCATCACGCCGGCACGTTGCGAGACGAGTTCGCCCGTGGCGGCCAGCAAAATCGGAGCGGCGATGGTGACCGTGGCTATGAGAAAAGCAATGTCGAAGACGCCCATGGTCACACCCGCCCGGCCGGTTCGCGCACCGGTGTGGTCGGGACCGGAGCAGGGGTCGCCGACGTCAGTGACCGTTTGGCCCGTACGTGCACGAAAACCGTCGACAGCAGTACGAGCACGATGACCGCGCCCTGCAGCACCGCCGCCAGAGACGAGGGTACGTCGAGCTTGGCTTGCAACGCTGTTCCACCCACGTTGAGCGACGAGAACACGATCGCCGCCAGAATCGCTCCCACCGGCGAGTTGCGGGCGAGCAGCGCCACGGCGATTCCGTTGAAGCCGACTCCCGCTTCGAATCCGTCGCTCATCCAGGGTGCGCTTCCGGCGAATAGCAGGGCGGCGCCGGCGAGGCCGGCGAAGCCGCCGGAGATGAGGATGGCCACGACCCCCGTCTTCTTCGGGTCGATGCCCGACCAGCGGGCTGCGGTCTCGTTTCCGCCCGAAGCGCGAACGTCGAAGCCGAACCGCGTGCGTGCCAGCATGAGCACGAGCAGCACGGCGCAGACGGGCATCAGCACGATGTCGAACGAGAGAGCGTGTCCCGGGATGCCCGGCACCGCGGGCCACAGGGTCGACATGGGGAAGGTGGCGCTCTGCGGTTGACCGTCGAGCGAACCACGAAGAGGGCCGCGAATCAGCCACGTGGCCACCTGCACGGCGACCAGGTTCAGCAGCAGTGACGAGACGATCTCCAGCACACCACGTACGGCCCAGAGCCAGGCGGTGATGGCCGCCCAGAGCGCGCCCCCGACGATGCCGGCGAGCGCGGTGAGCGGTACGGCGACGATCGGCGGAACATCGCCGCACAGCAGCCCCACAGTCGTGGCGACGGTACCGCCGGCGATGATCTGACCTGGAAAGCCGACGTGCAACCGACCGGCTTTGGTCGTGATGATCCAGCCGAGCGCAACCAACAACAGGGGAACGGCCTGGGTGAGGGTGGTGCCGAAGTTCACCGGCGTGCCGAACGTACCCTGCCAGAACGCGGCACCGGCGGCGGCGGGCGAAACACCGATGGCGAGAACCAGAGCTGCGGCCGCGACGATGGTCACCGCGAGCACCGCGATCGGCGTCAGGATGCGCGCGAGATCCGCACGGCCACGGCCGCGCAGCGCGTTCACGCTGCCACCGCCGAGGTCATCAGGGCGCCGACCGATTCACGAGTCGCCGTCGCCGCGGGCAACTCACCCTGCATCCGACCGTGCGCGAGCACGACGACGCGGTCGCTCATGGCGATCACTTCGTCGAGATCCATCGAGATCAGAAGCACTGCTCCGCCCCTGTCACGGTGCTCGATCAGTCGGCGATAGACGAAGTCCGTCGCCCGCACGTCGAGCCCGCGAACCGGCTGCACGGCGATCAGAAGTGTCGGATCTCCTGAGAGCTCACGCGCGAGCACCGCCTTCTGCTGATTGCCGCCGGACATGCGACCGATCGTGGTGTTCTCGCTTGCGGCGCGAACGTCGAACTCGACCATCAACTCGCGTGCTCGGCGCTTGGCGGCGGCGGTATCGAGAATGCCGTGACGGCGCAGCGGGGCGTGGCGGAGCATCCGCATCGTGATGTTCTCCCACAGGGTCATGCCCCCGACTATCGCCACATGGTGGCGGTCTTCGGGAATGAGTGCGCCGCCGGCGTCGTAGAAGTGCTGCGGATGCCCAGCCGAGATGGCGACACCCGATACGCGCACCGTTCCGGCGAGAGGCGCCGCGACGCCGACAATTGCCTCTACCAATTCGCGCTGGCCGCTACCGGCTACGCCCGCGACGCCCACGATCTCCCCACCACGCACCGTCAGCCCGACTCCCGATAGGGCGGGTGGCGCAGAGGGGGATGAGTTCTCTCGAGCGACATCGAGGCCCTCGATCTCGAGCACGGCGGCACCGGGTCGAGAGGGTTCGAGCGGGGGGCGTGGATCGACGGCGCCGCCCACCATCAGCGAGACCAGGTGCTCGGCGCTCACGTCGCCGAGGTCGCCCGAGCCTGCCACCGCCCCGCGGCGCAGCACCGTGAACCGGTCAGCCACGCTGAAGACCTCAGAGAGCTTGTGCGAGATCAGTATGATCGCGTGCCCGTCGGCCGCGAGGCGCTTCATCAGACCGGCAAGATCCTCCCACTCGTCGGGGGTCAGCGCGGCACTCGGCTCATCGAAAATGAGAATGCTCGCACCGCGCACCAACAGCTTCACGATCTCGATACGCTGCCGCTCGCTGACCGAGGCGTCTTCGACGAGTCGATCAGGTGTGATGCGCAGCCCGGTTGCCGAGGCGACCTCATCGGCCTTGCGCTGAGTCTCGCGCAGATCGTTCCGCCACGGAAAGACGGAGGGTCGCATGGCGATGTTCTCCACTTCGCTGAGGGTGGGCACGAGGGTGAAGTGCTGATGAACCATCCCGATCCCGGCGCGCAGAGCCTGCTCGGGCCGGCGAAAGTGAACGGCTTCACCGTCGATCTCGAGCGTGCCCTCGTCGGGCTGATAGAGACCGGTGACGATGCGCATCAACGTCGTCTTGCCGGCGCCGTTCTCACCGAGCAGTGCGTGAATTTCGCCCCACGCCACCGCGAGGTCGACGTTCTCGTTCGCGGTGAAGGAGCCGAACCGCTTCGTGACCGCGCGGAGCGTGAGGGCAGGTGCGCCGCGCTTCGCCTTCAGGCTCACTCGCGCATCGGGATCGGTATGGATGGTCATGGGTGACTTAGCGTTCGATCTGCGCGTAGTCGGGCTTGGGCAGCAAGACGCCTTGATCGGGAGTGATCTCCCCGGCGATCAACTGCTTCGTCACCTTGTCGGCAATGGCCTTCTCCGCGTCGGTGCCCTGACCGGGGCAGAACTCGAACTTCAGCGCACCATTCGCCAGTCCGTAGCTGACGGAGCCGCCGGGTAGGTTCTTGGCCGCAGCCGCACTGACCGCATCCTGCAAGATCTTGGTCCAGCTGACGGTGCCCGACCCGACGATGTAGGGGCTGGATTCGCAGTGCAACGCGAAGACGTCGTATACGTCAGTGGCAGTGGGTGCGGCATCCGCGGCCTGATAGATACCAGCCGAACCCGCGTCGAGGTCGGAGATGATCGAATCGATGCCGTTGGCCATCATGGCTTCGGCGGCCGACTTGGCCTTGCCGACGTCGTTGAAGTCGCCCGTGTAGGTGACCGACACGTTGGCGCTCGGGTCTTGAAGCTTTGCGCCTTGCTGCATGCCGTAATACCAAGCTGACGTGGCGGGAAGCTCCAGGCCGGCGATCACACCTAAGTCCTTCGACTTCGAGCGCTCTGCCGCAACCGCGCCGGCGACCATCGCCGGGTATCCGACATTCGCGATCACCGATGTGACGTTGTCAGCAAAGCTCGGCAAGTCGGCCGCAACCAAGATGAACCGGGTGTCCGGATACTTCGCCGCGACGACTTCGACGGCTTTGTTGAGTGAAGCACTGTCAGCGATGACGATCTGATTGTCGGCAGCAAGCGATTCGAGCCCCTGAATCTGGTCTTGCGACGTCGTGACGTTGTCGACGATCGAGGTCAGCTTCAGAGTGGGATCTGCGTCGACTGCTGCTTGCACGCCAGCCAGGCTGTATTGGGTCAGTCCGTTGTCGTTTCGGGGCGCAGCTGCGAGGAAACCGATATTTGTTGTGCTTCCGGCCGCGGCGCTGGAGGTGCTTCCGGCGTCGGCTTGGCCTGACGCGCATCCAGCGAGGAGAACCACACTGGCCGCAGCCAGTGCAGTGATGGTGAGGGTCTTGCGCATAATGGAGCCCCTTCGTGATCGGGAAGTGCGAGTGGGTCGAGCGAGAGTGGCAAATCTATCTGCCATGCCAGATTTCACTACCTTGTTCAATCTGATGCATTCAACAGCTAATTAATAGCACCCAAGGAATAAAACTGCCATACCAGAATCTAAATGAATAATGTTTCGCGCGCATTTCGGCGAAATCAAATTCGTGTGTCGGAGGTGGCATCCGCGCGACAGCACCCCGGCACACGCTTATCCTCTGCTGCTGAAACGGGCCGCTGCACGCCAGCGACTCGCCGTTCGGTGTGGGGCGGACTCGCTTCGATGTGTTGCAGTTCCAAGCTCCCTGGGTCAGCTCATCGTGAGTCGCCGTTGGCCACGTCTTCAGATCAGCGCGTCTGTTTGGTTATCTGGGGCGAAGTACCCGGCTGGTGGGGCGGTGTAGGGCAGCGGGTCTCCGGGTTTGCTTTCGTCTTCGGAGCCGGCGTATGGGCCGTCTGAAGAGAGCAGGACGGCCATGTGGCGGTCGCAGTGGGTGAGCCACCAGTCGCTCATCGCGGCGGGGTCTTGGCGGGCTTTTTCCCATGCTCGCCAGAGGGCTTCGATGCGGCTGATGGCTTCTTCGCTTTTCCACCACGCCGCCCGCCACCGGAAGTTCCCGCGGCCCGGCCGGGTGATCTGGCGCCGGTACTTGTATCGCAGCTGCTTCCGCACGAACTCATCCGCCGAACCGTAGAACAACGTCGGTACGAACGTCTCAGCCTCCCTTTCGAGCTCACCGCTACCGGGGGCGTCGGGTTCGTCGTCGAAGTCGTACGTGCCGCTCATCGCTACGGGTGGCCGGGTTCGTGGGCCGCGATCGACGCCTTGATCGCGGCGACAGTGTTTTTGTTGCCGGTGTACCAGGGCAGGGTGCGGAGGAGTGCGGCGCGGTTTCCGGAGGAGAACATGACGGCGCGGCCGCGGGGCATGTCGGCCAGCTCCTGCACCTCGAGGATCTTCTCTCGCTTCAGCGCAGTTGAAGTTGAGCGGATGCCGCGGTTGAGGCTGACGGAGGTGGTCTCGCGGTCGTAGGTGCCGATCAGGTCCGACATCTCCCCGAGGAACGCAGGTTCCGAGACGCCGCCGGCATAGATTTTCACGTTGGACGCGGACCAGAGTTTCCGCATGCCGTCTTGCCCGAACACGGCAATGCCTTGGCTGTAGGACTGGAACACACTCATGATCGGAATCCCTCGCGATCCGAAGTGGGAGTACAGGTCGGGGAGATCTGTCCACCGGCAAACATTGGCAGCCTCATCCAGCAGCCCAAGCAACGGCGTTCGCAACCGGCCGCCGGGTGAGTTCGACGCCAGCTCCTCGGCCGCTTCGATGGTGGCTGCGGTGAGGGCGGTGACGAGGGGGCCGGCGGTGCCGGCGCCCTCTTTGGAGAGGCTGTAGAGGGTGCCGGTACCTTTCACGAATTCGTGCGGGTCAAACCGCGGTCTCGGGATGAGCGGGGAGGGGTCGGGGTTCACCCAGCGTTCGATGCCGGTGTTATTCAGGCACGAGGCCATCCGCTCCGCAGAGGAATAGATGCCGTCACGTTGCTTCTCGGTGGCTTGCTGTACGGCGCTGACGCTTTCCGCGAGACGCTGGTACCCGGCACGCTCGAGGTAGGTGACGGGACCTGTGCGGCTGACGTTCGTCAACCACTCATACACGTCCGTAACCGGCCGGCCGCCGACAGCGGCGGCGAGGAGGAACGCGGCGAGGAGGTTCTGGCCTTTCCCGTCGAAGTACGCATCCGTTCTCGCCCCCGGCAGGGTGGTCCCGGAGGCAAAGTGTTGCGCCATCTTCGCCGCCTTAGTGTCATCGGTGACGTAGGACAGCGGGTCCCACCACCAGGTCGGCTCTTCCAGGGCGACGCGTTGCGGGTCGAACACCCACACCGGCCCCACCTGTTCGCGCGGGTCACGGGTCGCGTCAAGAACGTCTCGCTTGTTCGACGTCGTCACCACCGCACCCGGTGCCGCGCTGATCGCCGGGATGACCAAAGAGGTCGATTTACCGACGCGGGGGCCGGCGATGAGGATCATCATGTCCTCGAACGACGCGTACACCGTCCGCGAACCGAGCAGCAGCTTCCCGATGGGGATACCTGCGGAGTCTGCGACGCCGAGGCGGGCGGACTTCTTCCGCGCCTGCTTCTCCTGCATCCCGTCGAGATCTCGGGCCCTAGCCATGTACCGGGCCGCATGATCAACGCTCGTCCGACCCTTCCGGCCGGCCGCGCGAAGCCACAGGTAGAAGACCCCGACGCCTATGAGCAGCACAACGATCGCTCCGGCGATGAGGGTGCCGGTGGGGGGCCAGGTAATGGTGCCGCGGAGAAGTCCGCTGATCATCGCGAACGGATCCGACGGCAACCCCGGATTCACCCCATCAGCTCGAGAGCCGACGGCGACAGCGACCCAGATGACACCGACCGTTGTGAGGGCGGTGAACGCCACCCCGAGCATCAGTGCGTTGTTGGACTTGCCGGGTTCGCGGCGCCGGTTGTTCGCAAGACTCACGGCAGGATCTCAACGTCCACGGGGTCGGTGGTGCGGCCGGCGCGGGAGGCGGTGTGCCAGAGCTTGTTGGTGTCGTTCACTTCCATCTCCGCCTGCGTCAGTTCGACCCGGATCGGGATCCCGGGACGGCCGCCGACTTTGATAAGGAACCGGCCACGGCCGGGCGGTTCCGCCTCATGCCCGGACACCGGGTCCCAGGCGGGTGGGTCCTGCCAGGACGTCAGCATCGACTGCTCCGACACGGACAGCGGCACCGCAGACGTCAGCAGCGGCATCTCTGCGCCGGGCAGTCCGCCGCAGACGACCATCCCGGAGCGTTCCACGAACCCTCGCGCTTTCATCTGGTCCTCCGTTGACGCCAGCGAGAGCAGGTCCGACATGGTGTGCGAGATCATCGCCAAACCCACGCCGCGGGCCCGGTTGAGGCGGGTGAGGGCGTCGACGCGGTCGACCATGCCCCGGCCCGCGCGGAGGGCGCGCCAGAGCTCGTCGAGGATCACGAAGTAGTGTCGGCGCGGCTCAAGCCCGGCGTCGGCGAGGGCGGCTGCAACATTCACGGTCCCGAACCCGGCCGACCAGCACGCCAGCAGGATTGCGGCTTGCAGGTCGCCTTCGGAGTCGTCGATGGAAGACACGTCATAGACCACCGGCCGGTCCCGGCGCATCGGTGTTGTCGTCTGCTTCGAGAACACTTCCCCGAGCCGGCCGCCGGTGGTGAGCCCGATGAGGGACGCTTCGAGGTTCTCGGTGATCGCCTTGTACCGGGTCAGGTCCCCGCGATCCAAGGCCACCTGCCGGATCTCGTCGGGTGCGTCCTGGATGACCGTGAGGAGGTCGGCGAGAACGGGGACGCCGTCGTGGTTCTCGTCGAGGTATTTCAGGGCCCGGTCGATGATGGTCTCTTCCCGGTCTGTCGGGGGCTCGGAGCGGAGGATGGTGAGGAGGGCGGCGATCATGGTGTGCCGGCGGCCGTGCGCGTCCGCGAGGACCTGGTTCGCGAGGCGCTGCAGCTTCTCCGCACGGATCCGTTCCTCGGTGGCCTCTCCCAGCAGCTGGTCGGTCTCCGTGCGGCCGGTGACGAGCACCGCTTCTGCGATTAGCGCGTCAGAGTGCGTGAGAGCTTCGGTGCTGGCTGTGGTGAGGCGGGTGGCGGCGTGGTGTGCTTCGCCGGGGTCGAGGATGTTGAGGTACCCGCGTCCCCGGCCGAGGGTGATGACTTGACCGTCGAGGGCACGGATGAGGTCGACATAGTCCGGCTTCAGATCCCCGAGCACCAGCGGGAGGGTGCCGTACCCGGCGAGTCCGGCGGCCATCCGGCGGGTCAGGGAGGATTTCCCGAGGCCGGGTTTGCCGAGGACGAACATGGACGGGTTGGAGATGAGGTTCGCGCGCTGGAACCACGAGATCGGGTCGCAGCACACCGACGCACCTGTCGCGAGGTTCTTCCCCAACGGCACCCCGATCATTGGTGTTCCTGTGCCGACAGAGAACGGGTACAGCCCGCATACCTGCACGGTCGTGGCACGGAACTCATCCGCCGGCTGGATGCTCACCGCTTGCCCGCCGCCACGGCCCAGCCATCCTGTGGCCGTCGGCCGCAGCGGCCGCTTCGGGGCGGACCCCCGGGTCGTCTTCTGCTTTCCGCCTTGGTGCGGGATTGCGCGAACCTTCCGGGTCCGCTTGGGGAGTTTCTCGCGGACCAGCGGCGACCGGGCAGCATCTGCCGCCGCCGCTGCCACTGCGTCCTTGGTGGCGCGGGCGGCGCGCCGCGATGGGGCGACGGCCCCGTCCGGCAGACCGGTCACCCCGGTCGGTGATCCGCCCGTGATGCCGTCGATGGCAGTCGGAGCGACGTCTGGAAGGTCCTCGGTGGTGGTGTGGTGGGCGAGTTTGGCGGCGTTGTTCATAGTGAGCCTTCCGTGAGCGGTTATACGGGATAGGTGTGGCCTAGCGCCTTCTGGCACCGGGCTTTCCGCCAGGTGCGAGGAGTGTGGTTGTCGGTTAGAGCGCTTCTCGTACTTCGTTCGGGATCCGCAGGTGCCGTGGCAGGACCAGGCCGAGGGGAAGCGCGGCGGCGAAGGCTGTGTCTTGCGAGCCGAACGCGGGCCGCATCCGTAACCGGGCGGCTGCGGTGAGGGAGTAGAAAGCGGCGCGGGCGTCCGCCTGCTGGGCGCGGTCGGTGGTTGTTGCGGTGACGATCAGGCCGAAGTTCATCAGCCCCGCCCCTGACGCTTCTTCCGCCGCGGTCGCTTGCGCTGACCGGGTCGACAGCGTCGACCTTGCCGTCGGTTTCGTTGATGCAGTGCTGTTGAACCGTGCCGCGTTCAGATCCGCCTCGACCAGCGCTGCGGCGCGGGCGGGGTCGATGGGCCGGTACAGCAGGGTGACGCGTTTCCTTGCGATGTCGCGGTGCGGTGCGAGCAGGCGAGCGAGGATCCCGGACTGCACCACACCACGCGGCGGGCTCGTCATCGTCCACGACGTGCTGACCGCCCCGTCGTGCCGGTAGGAGTCCCAGCGCGCTTCCGCTGCGGCCGGTCCCACGTCCGTCCACGATAGGTCCGCGAGCTCCCCGGCCGCTTTGGCCTGATCGATCAGCAGGGCAGCGTCGGGGTCGTACGCGACCCGGATCACTTCGCAGAGCTCCTGCGCACCGAGCGGTCGGGCGGCGCCCGCGCCGGTCGCCGCGAGACTGGAGGTCAGCCCGGGGATCCGCGCACCGAGGTCGCCGGCGACTTCTGCGGCGGTTCGTTTCTTCCCACCGATCCGGGACGTTGCGGAGAACGTCAACGCAATGTACGCGCGGATCGTCGCAGAGCCCACCGGGTAGGACTGCATCACTTCGGTGAGCATCGCGCGCGCGAATTCGGGGGCGTCGGGGTCCATGGACCCTTCCACTTCCCCGCGGAGCCGTGTGCCGGTGTCGGGTGCTGTTTCGATCGTCACGGATGCGGCTTCGAGGCCGGGTTCGTCGCCGAGGTTGGAGAGCCAGATGCCGTACTCCGCGACCTGGTTGTTGATCTGGTCCTGATCCACCAACGCCGCACCATCCGGCTCGGTCGCGAGAACGATGGTGAAATGCCGGGTCGCGGGGGTGCTGATCAGCGCGAACCGGCGCCCGTGGGAGTCCTCCCATTCCGTCAGCTGCGATGCTGCCGCGAGCCCTGGGAGTTGGAAGGTGCCCCACTTTGCCCGGCCGGTGGGGCCGGAGCGGTAGATGTTTGCTCCTTTGGTTTTGGTGCGGTACCAGTTCATTCGGACCACTGTCCTTCCCAGGGCGGATTGCCCATGTTTGTCTTTCACTGAAACGGTCAACAGCACACCGCCGAAGACACCTGCAACGATCAGGGCAGTACCGAACCCGGCGAACATCGAGGCCACGATCGAGGCGACGATGCCGATGAACATCACGATCGTTGCCAGCTGCCCCAAACCGCCTAAGCCGGCGGTTTGAGGTTTCCGCCAGTTCCCGTAGGTACGCGGTGCCGTGCTCGAGGCGACGGGAGGTGTTGTGGTAGTCATGGGTTAGCTTCCGTTCTCGTTGCTGCCTGTTGCGTCAGCGGTCGCAGCTTTCACCGCACCCGCCGTCGCCTTCGCGCCGTCCGCGACCTTCCCGGCCACCGCGACACCAATACCGACAGGCCCCGCGGCAGCGGCCGCCCCACCAGCCGCAGCACCACCCGCTGCGGCACCGCCTCCGGCTGCAGCACCCCCACCGGCCGCGCCGCTGGCAACCGATCCACCACCCGCGGCGGTTCCGGATCCTGATGCGGCCGATAGGCCACCCTTGGCCCCGGCAGCTGACGTTCCGCTCCCGGAGGGCCCCTCACTGCCCCCTCCCCCACCGCTACTGCTGCTGCCGCTGTTGCTTGAGCGGATCGCGCCGGTAGCAAGCTCCGCCGCCCCACCCACTGCGGCGGCGCCGAGGAGCAGGCCCGCGCCCCCTCCGCCGCCGCTGCCGACGGAGGAGATGGCGGGGACCATGAACCGCATCAGCGCCGGTAACGCGATCAGCGCGATGAGCATCAGGGCAAGGCCGGTGACGATCTGGAACAGTCCGGTGCCGTCGGATTTGAACAGGTCTGTGCCGGTCATCCGGAACGCGGTCGCGTACACGATCGCCGCGGCAGGTTTGTAGAGGATGAAAGCGATCGTCCACGCCAGCACCTTCTTGAACCACTGCCGGCCGATCTCGGTATTCGTGAACGACGCCGCGACCGGGAAAATCCCCGCCAAAAGGACCAACATTGCGCCACGGAACACCATCAAAGCGATCTGGATGTACGTCATCAACACCGCCAGGAGGCCCATCAGGAACAGACCGATCAGCCCGATCGGGGACAACGTTGTGAGGCCGATCATGCCGGCGACGTTGGTGCCGAAACAGTTCGATTCCCCGTTCGTCACATCACATGTCGTCGAGTTGTTCAACACCCATACAGAGAACTGGTCCCCGGCCTCTGTCGCGAGCCGGATCACGACAAGGCCCGCCCCGGCGACAGCGATCAGGGTGAAGATCGCCCCGCCCAGCTCCTTCAACGGCATAGCGCGTTGGGTCCACGCCATCCGGCCGGCGGCTACGAGGATCGACAAGATCGCCAGGCCCGCGGTGTACCACTGCAGCTGCCCCTGCACCCACCCGACAACAGACGAGGCGTTACTGCCCGCCATTGCCTGGGGCAGGAACCCGGCGAGGAGGGCGGACGCGGCCGAGAGTAGTACGACGGCGATGAGGATCACCCCGATCCGGCCCAGGTGGGCTTCGCCGTCGCCGTGCCGGCGGCGGCTGGCCATCATCACTCCCGCTGCGATCAGGGATAGGACGGCGATACCGGCGCCGACCCAGGTGACGTAGCTGAGGATCATCTCGAACGCCCCCGACGCCGGAGGGACCCCTCCCCCGGCTGAGCTGCCGCCACGGTCAACGACCGTCACCGGTGACGGCACCTGCACCCACAACGAGCCAAGGGACGCGAGGGCCTTCCCGAATCCCTCGAAGATGTTGTTCACGAACTGCTGCAGCGCGTCGTTCGACGCTTTGGAGACGACGTCGCTGACGCCGGACGAGCTCCAGCAGACGAAGTCCCAGGGTGCGCACGGCGCGGCCGGGTCAACGCTCATCACGAGAGACCGGACCATGCGGTGTAACCGCCGAGGCTTTGCAGCACGATGGGGCGGAATGGGGGCTGGCCGTCGTCGGTGAGTTCGGCTTTCCAGTCCCCCTCCACCCATTTCATCGTGGACGCGAAACTCATCAGCGTGCCATTGGTCAGGGTGAACGCGGTGTCGATCGTGGCCTCGGTCCCGCTGTAAGACAGGACCTTATAGCCGGCGATCTGTGCGGAGAGGCCGCCGTTGCTTCTGGTGCTCGCAGCGGCCATGGCGGCGTCACGGCCGGGACCCGGCGCGGTGTTCGCTGCGATCGCTAACGGTGCGAGACGAGCATCAGAACCCATCGCCCACGAGTTCGCGACGGCGAACAGGGCGCCGGTTGGGGTGTGGGCGTAGCAGCTGCGCACACCGTCAGCGTCAGTCACCCCAGGACCGGCCGTCGTGCTGTGCGGGGCGGCCATGATCCCGACAATGTCCCATTCGGTTTTCGGGGCGGCTGTCAGGGTGCCGGATTTCACGAAGCCGGGCAGCCCGCACACGCTCGCCTCAGCGGGATCCGCTGTGGAGGTGGCTGTCGCGGCCGGCGTGGAGGCGGCGACCGTGCTGCTTTGGTCGCCGCCTCCATGGACTGAGGTGAAAGCGAGCAGGATGGCCGCGGCCGCGAGGGCGCAGATGATGATTGCGCCGGAGATGAAGCCCCGCCGGGTGGAGGGGTTTCGCGGTTCTGCGTCGCTCATAATAAATCTCCTTGCCTGTTGGTGGGTGCGGTTACGCACCCATGAGGAAGCCGACGATGGTGAACGCGGCGGAGATGATGATCACGCCGACGAGCAGACGGCCAAGCCACCCGCCGATCTCGCCGCCCTCCCCACGCCTAGCGGATACGGTCATCGTGACGCCGAGGATGATGAGTCCGACGACAGCTACGCCAAGGCCCACCCATTTCGCCCAGCCCATGATCGTGGTGAACGCTTCGAACCCGGGCGGCATCGTGCCAGCCCCCGGGTCCGGGACGGCTCCGGTAACCTGCGCGAAGGTGCCCGCGGTTGTGATGATGTCGTTGGCAGCTACCAGAAGGGACATCGTGTTCTCCGTTTCATTTTCTTTTGGGGGTTCACCGTCGCGGTCGCGGGGTGAAATTCGTGGGTTTTAATCAGGGGGTGGTGACGGGGCCGTCGGTGAAGCCGACGTCGAAGTGCAGATGGTTCGTGGTGTCGGAAAACTGGATGATGTGGCTGTAGGACACCGACCGGCACTGGACCTGCCCAGCGCGAGACCCGACAGGGACAAGCGGGTCAAGGATCGACAACAGGCGGAGTGAGTTCGCGTCGCACCCGGTGAGGCTCTGACCGTTCAGGGAGTAGAAGTCCACGGCGTGCCCTCCCCCGTTGATCCAGTGCGCGGACTCGGTGCCGGCGCCCTCGATCGAGCCGGTGCATTGCCGGTTCAAGTCAGAGATCCCGACCTGCGAGAAGTTGTTCAGCGCGATCGTGATGACCTGCAGGATGCGGACATCGATACCGCAGATACTCGAGGCGGTACCGTCAGCGACACCGCGGATCTCTGCCGCATACCGGTCCTCCGCGAGCATGAGCTTCCCGTTGTTCATCGCCGCAACCAGGTTCGCAGCGAGAGCGCGCGCATCCCCAGAGACAGCGCATCCCACTCCCCCGCCAGAACCTGACCCGGTCAGATAGGTGAGGATCGCGACGGCGTCGGCACGGAACTGGGTGTAGTAGTTCGGGTCCGCGTTGCCCTGCACCGAGTTGATCGCCAAAGACGGGTCCATTGTTTCCCATCCCGCGACGCCTGCAAGGCGGGTGAAGAACAAGGTGGCTGAAGCGGTCGGGTCCATGCGCTGTGCGACAGTTCCCCAGGAGGACTGCTGCTGGAACAAGCCGATCGAGTCAGCGACAGACCCGTCCGGGTTGATCGCCCCGTCGCCGTAGTTGATGTTCCGGAGAGTGGATTCACCAATGACAGTTTGCACACCTAGGGTCTGCGCTGCGGTAGGCAGACCCAGGGTGACCGAGGCGTTAGCGATCAGGGCCGCGTTCACGAGCTGGTCACGGTCATACGCGCCAACCGCCGCATCCGAAGCGATGCCATCGACATTGATCTGGCTGCCTGTACCGACCGTGCACGCCGCCGCTGCGCCCCCGAAAAACAGAATCCACAACGACAGCGAGACCACGAGCACTGGCACCATCACCACAGCGAGTACCCCAACACCACCTTTGCCAGCCACCCCTAGTTACCGGCCATCGGAGTAATCTGCTCGACCAGCCAAGGATCGGCAACTTCTGGGCGATGAACATACACGGAGTAATCGCCCGCGTTCGTCGGCACGATCACCCGCACAGTGAATGTTCCGTCACCGTCACGGACCCGCGCGTCCCCGGTCACGTTGGTACAGGGCACTCTTGCCGGGTTGACCGTCTCGTACGCGATCGCCGCGCTCTGGCTGAGGATAGGGTACAGGCCGTCGATCCAAGTCTCGCGGTCGAGAGTCGGCTGGCAGAACGCCTTCATCACGGTGGCGGCGATCGTAGTTGCATCGGATCCAACGGCCGACAAGCCAGAAGGTCGATCTGCGTCATGCGGGGCGGACGCCGAGGGCGGGAGATGCTCAGCCGTTGACCGAGGTTCCGTCAGCGGCAGCTCCTCTGCTTGGGATGTGCATCCGACCAACATGAAGGTGAGAGCGACCACGGCCAAGGTCCGACTCACCCGATTCGAAAGCAATGTCCTTCCTTTCTCATTCCGGGTAACGCTTCTGAGCCAGCTGGGCACACGCATTTGAAAGAGCCATTTATCAATTGCCCTAGGCAATCAGAAAATGTCCTACACACTTAATTCGAGTATAGGCGGCAATCAGAGAATGTCTACGTCGATTTCGCCGGTGAGACTTTTAGGCACTTTGGTCGATAGATGCCCGAAAAACGGCGCAACTCGGCCTCACGTAAGCATCGTGCCAATGGGAAAAGTGATGCGCGCGACAGCGTCAGTAGGCAATACAGCACTCTTGGACGACCCAAATTTCGGTACCTTAGTCGAATGGACAGCTTCGAGTACCGGAAAGAGCTCGCGAAGCGCGTCAATGCCCTCGTCGTCGTCTACGAGTTCGAGACCGGGTCCTCTCTAAAATTCGCCGCAGTCCAAACCGCTCTCGAAGAAGCGGGCGTCTCCATTAGCCGGCAACGATGGTCCTACATCAAGCACGGCTCAGGCTTTGCGGTGAAAGACCAGCCACTGCTCGAAGCAATCACCAAATTCTTTGGGGTCGATTCAGAGTTCCTGTTAGACCTCTCGTCCCCTCCGAGTGAAGACCTGCAGCGACGCATCGATCACGTAATCAGACTGCGCCGCGCAAACGTTGCAAAGGTCGCAACACGAGCGCTCGGACAGCTCGACCCTGAGCTCGCCGAATCGCTCGTCCGCGCAATCGAGGAATCCGCCGATCCAAGCGAATCGCGTAAACCCTAAATGCGATGAACTAGCCCGCTCAGCACCAAGATTCTGACGTTCGATCATTCGTGGCCCCTCCCGCGCAGTTGCGGCGAGGTGAGAGGAAAGCATGGACAAGCATGTTGAAGAAGTGCTCGACCAGGTCGGCGCCGCTCCGGGCGACGACCTCGAGACGGTCCTTGGGAAAGTCGAGGCAGTCGTCGGGATGCCGTTGCGCCTGGAGGCGCCGATGCACAAATGGAGCGGCACGCCGCTCACCGCAGCTATGGCGTTCCATGAGCGCCACATCTCGCTCTTTTACGCACCCCACCGCTCCCTCGTGTACCAATTGCATTGCATCTACCACGAGATCGGTCACGTCCTTCTCCAGACTGAATGCCGACACATCTCCAAAACGGAAATGAACGCCCTCTCAATCCCGATCGAGGGCGTCATCACCGCCTACGCGCGCAAACTCAACCCGACCGAGACGATTGCTTCACACAATTTCGACCTTCACGAAATCGACCGCACCAGACTGACGCCAGCAGCGCGAGACTTCGAAGCATCCGAAGAAATGGTCGAGAATTTTGCGTACGCCCTCGCCGCTCGAATCCGCGAACGCCCCCTCACCCGCATGGGCGAGGTCTTCGCTTGAAACAGTTCGCGGTCATTGCTTTTGCGATCCTCCTCGTCCTGCTTCTCACGCGCCTTTCTTCGCTCAAGCGTCCTTCTGCCCGCCCCGCGTGGCTCGCTACCTTCTTCGGCTGCCTTGCCATCATCTCCATTGGCGCGGTATTCCCCCTCCCCCTAGTAGACGAAGCGCTAGGCGGCACCAACCTCATCAACCTGGTCCAAAGCTTCCTGACCGTGACCGCTTTCTGGTTCTTTCGAGACGCAGTGAGCATCTTTTACCAGAAGCCAAAGCTACGTTCTCGGTGGACGCTTCTCTTCATCGTGGTGGCGATGGCCGTGCCGTTCCTGTTCATTCACGACCGTGGACCGACCTCAAACACGTTCATGGCCGACCATGTCGATCAGCTCGGCAACGTGATGTACAACACCGTCTACATGCTCGCGGTGGCAGCGATCGTTCTTGATCTCATCCGCCTTCTCCGGCATCCGGCCGACAAAATCCAGACCGTCTTCCTGGTCGGGCTTTTCCCCATTCCGTTCGCTTGCGCCGTCGAGATTGCTTACGTCGTCACAGCACACCTTCTCCCCTACTGGGGTGGGGCTCAGCTTCTTGCAGATGCTTTTTACCCGCTGTTTTACGTGGGAGTATCGATCGTCGCGATCGCATGGACTACCGCGATGATCCGCGAAAGAGGAGTCATCAATCGCGTCCTGTGGAAACTCCGGTCGGCACAGGTGGCGTATCTCCTCAAGCGCTCCCACCTGTCCGCCTTACGGGCGTTCCGTAGCAAGAAGCCGGACGAACTCGCTTACGCCCTGTCGATTCAGATCCGAAACCACGAGATCCACACTCAAATTCCGCTCAGCCACCGTCAGGAGCGCGCAGTGGCTCGACTCGAATCGCGCTTCCTGGAACTCAGCGCTGCGGATCTGACAGCAACCGCGCGGTAACTAATCCTTCAAACCGCGAACGGTCGACGTTCCACTCCATCGTGTGAAGAGCGCCCGTGAACTCAGTTAGGGTCACCAGATCCGGATTCACCTCCCGCATTTGACGGCTGAGGCGTATCGGAACTTCCTCATCACTCGACGAATGGATGATCAGCGCTGGGACGGTAAGTCTTTGCCGTGTCGTCCAATCCAACGCGTTGAAGTCGAGGCCGGCTGGTAGGCCGATAGACCGGGCAAAGGGGCTCCAGCCCAGCGCGGCAACTACAACAGAGGAAATCCAACGCGGGACGCGGGCGGCCTCGGCGCCGAAGGCAATGACCTCTGCCCAGTTGGTCACAGGACCGACCAAGATGAGATCTGAGATCTGACCCCGGTGTGCTGATTGTTCTGCGACCCTCAATGCAATTCCGCCGCCCTTGGACCAGCCCATCAACGTGATGCGCTCCGCCCCTTGTTCGAGCGCAAACGCGACTGCCGCCTCGACATCCAGTAACTCCGTCTGGCCGAGCATGCTGGCGTTCTTGGCCACCGCAGGCCCCTCCCCGTCGCCTCGATAGGACACAACCAGCGACGTCACCCCAGCAGCAGATGCGGCTACAACGCCTCGGAGGGGCGAGTCACGGCCAACGCGCAAACCGTGAATATGAATAACCCAATGCCCACGCTGATGGCTTCCAGAGAATAGCCAAGCCGGACAGTCGCCAGCCGGTGAACGGACAATCACAGGCGACCACGGAAGGCCTAGTTCGGCCGGCAGCGTCCAGACCATTCCGATCCACTCTGCCGGTCCTGCCTTTAGTCGGCCTCCGCTTTCTGAAATGATCTGACGCGTAACGGTTCTGGCCCGGTCATTCGAGCTGACCACGTCGCCGACGACGGTGTGGCATTTTCGATCATCTGTCCAGCAGGCGTATAGGCCCGAAGCGTTAGTGGCCGGTGTCTGTACGAAAGTCGCGAGACTACCCTCACGACTCACGCACGTCACGGTCTTCGGCTTAAAAGGCAGGACAACCTTCCCCGCAAAGACGCGCAGCCCAGCCCATACCGCACTTAACAGCGCAATTGGAGTGAGTATGAAAACGACGAGCCTCATACCAAGCAGAGTATCGACTTATAGGCGGCTGCGGAAGTTTGCTAGGCAAAATGAATATGCCCCGGACATTGTGTGAGTACGATGCGTTTATGGTCGATTTATGTACCCGCAACAACGGTAAATTCGGTTCGCCTGAGGAGAAGGCCGCCAGCAAGCGGGGAACCCGTACGAACAATCGAGACACACCGACAGCCTTCGCGCACGTATGCATACATTAACGAGAGCATTGCGGGCATGAGCGCAAACAGAGGCAGAGTTCGTCGACCGGACAACGTTCCCACCGTGCTGTTGCAGGCCCGTGTCTCGCCCGACATTCGGGATGAAGTCTCTGCAGCAGCCGCAGCAAGCGGCGTCTCTCTCGCGTTCTACCTCGAAAGTCTTCTCAAGAGAGATCTCGCCGAAAGCGGACGTCTTCCCATCTTTGAGATCCGTCCGCAATTGGAGGAGCTGCCCATCGACCAGGTCGCTTAATGACGAAGGGCCCGTCGCGCCAACGACGGGCCACTCAAAGTTTCGTAGCTCAAACCTTCTTCGCTTGCCGGCTAACAGGTTAGAGCTAATCCAGATCACCAGCCCATAAGGGAGGTTTCTCTATGTCCGTCACTATAGCAACACCGTCTGAAAAATACAGCAGCCTCTTCGCGGGCGTGTCGTGCCAGCCGGCAAACACCCCAGTCCGCCAGGCGGAGCACTGTAGCTCTGGCGTGGCGTCGACGCTCGGACTCACGATGAGCGAACCCGCTCTCGTCTTCTCGCGCACAGATTACCGACGGGAGCTGCCTACGGCGACCGGTTAACGAAAATAGCCCGCCGTACCACCGGCGGGCTATTCCCAAGTCATGTAGCTCGAACCCTCTTTGCTTGCAGGCGGGAGGTTTTAGCTAATTCAATCCACCTGCCCTCACGGGAGGCTTCTCTATGCCCGAAACACTACCTCAACCGATCGGCTCGACACCTGAGCATCGTGTCGGCGTGTCGTCGACCCCTGAACCGGGTGACATGCTGCGCGCGTGGGATCTGACCCGGAGGATGAGCCCGCGTGGGACGGTGCGGGTGATGAAGCGCGACGCGTATGGGCGGCTTGATGAGAACAGCTACCCAAGCACGCACATGGTGGGTCCTGGGGCGCCGTCGACGCCGTGGTGCGTGAATCTTGCGGATGACGCGGGCTCGTTCTGGTTGTTGTGCTTTGACTTCGATGGCAAAGACAGCCACGGTGTCAGCCCGGAACTGATGGAGCTCGCGCACGACGAATGTGACGCGCTCTCGGGCGTTCTGGGTGAGCTGTCGATCGCGCACGTTGTCTGCCAGTCGTCCGGTACCGGTGGCCGGCACATCTGGGTCGCCCTGAACACCGGCGTTCCCACCGCCGCCGTCGCAACGCTCGCCCTGGCGGCACGCGCAAACTACCGCACCTTGGACCACGGGATGCTGCACAACGCCCGAACGGGCGCCGCCCGCCCTCCCCTGTCGCCGCACCGCGACGGAAGCTCCTCGAGCGTGCTCCGCGGCCGCCTCGACAGCCTGATCGCCCCGTCCACCGATGCCGACATGATCGCAGACCTTGCCCGGGCTCTCGACGCTCGGAAGCCCGAGGTTCGCGCCTTGGAGACCGCACCGTCCGGTCCGGTCGATGGTCGTCATCACGCGCACCGGCCGTTGAGCGCGGCAGGTACTGCGCACATGGCCACGATCGGTGGTGGGAGTAACCCGTCGTGGACGGGTTTCATGTGCCTTCTCGCGGCCGCGCACGCTGGTTGGCAACTCGCAGACGTCCAGCACGCCGCGAAGACCGCACCGGGAATGGAGCACTACCGCAGTAAGAACACCGGCCGCGGCACCCGCCGTACCCGCACCCAGACGGAAGCCGCCGACAGGCTCGGCCGGCAGTGGGACAAAGCCCAGCACATCGCCGCCCTCCAGCGCCCCCTTCCCCCAGCGGGTTCAGAACCGAAAGACCTCTCCGAGCTCTACGGCATCGTCGACGCCGTAGACGCCGTTCTCAGCTCGTTTCACACCGCACCCGGCCGATGGGGCTCGACCGAGACCGCACAGTCTCAGCGCAGCGTTCTCGCCGCCCTGGCATACCTTTCTCTGCAGACCGGGAAACGTATCGTGGCCGCCTCCATCAGGGATCTCGCCCTGATGACCGGGCTTGGCCGGACCACCGCTGCAGACGCCCTTACGGCCCTGAGCGAGCAGGACCTGATCTCCCGGGTCAGCACGAGCGACGGCGGTAACGCCGCAGAATGGCGGATGACCCCTGAGTTTTCCACAACCTCAGGAACACTCCGGTCACAACCACTACATAACCCCCGCCCCCCTGCCGAACTTTTCAACACCAGAGTCGATCAAGTCGCCACCCTGGAGAACCTGCTCACCGACCAACGACACGACCTGTTCACCCGCGCCGGCCTTGGCCACCTCGCAGGAAAGATTTACGCGGTCCTTCGTCAGATCCCTGCACTGACCGTCGAATCAGCAGCACGACTTCTGGGGGTCTCGACGAAACACACGATCACGGTGCTCAGCCGGCTACGGCGCCACAAGCTGATCATCCGACACCCGGAAGGCTGGGCTAGGTCCAAGAGAGACCTTCGAGACCACGCCGCGAAAGTCATCGGAGTCGCCGGCTTGCTACTTGATCGGGCGAACCGGTACGCCAAGGAGCGTGAAGTGTGGGCGTGGTGGTTGGCTGAGGTGAACCAGATGAACTCGACCCCCCGCCGGCGTACTCGAAGGCCACACGTTTCGAGCCGAACGCTTCAGTTCATCGACGATCTCCCAGGTGAACGCCAATGGCCGAGATACCCTCGAGCTGCTGATGGTCGAGCCGATCACAAAGAAGCCCGCTACTGGGCCCTGAACGGGATGCTCGAGCCAGGATCGCTATGGCACTCCAGCGCGGCGTAGCCAGCGTGCGAAGAAAATCTCGAACCCTTGGTCCCGCCGACGTAGCGTGCGCTCGGACACAGCGGATGCCGCGTGCGGCAGTCAGGACTCGGCATGGGAAACCTCATCTACGGAGCGCCGGGAGTCGAGATCGAATTGCACGGTTCGGATTCGTATTCAACTTTGCTTCGTGCTCCTCGGGAAGCTTCGTCACGAGGAGAAATTCGCTCTCTGCTGGGACGCCGTCGCGACCAGCTAGATGCACCTGAATTGGTTCAACCGCGCGAACTCGCTCTGACTGTTAGTCAGCACCACTCCCCCGGTCTCAATCAGCCGAGCCTGATTGGTGCGCTGACAACAACATCGAGCACTGCGGCGGTGTTCGTATCGCTCGCGGGAGGGGACTCGTTTGATTCGCCGAGGGTATGCCTAAGCCGTGAACGGGCTTGGCAGCCCCGCCGGTGCCAAGGTGGATGACCCCTCACCTGGGTTTGCGGGGCGGTGTATGTTCTTGGCATGTCGCGTCTGATCTCGCTGCCCAACAAGCACGACCCGGCAAGCCCGGGTCGCATCTGGTTCAACCCCGAACGTGTCGTGTCACTGATCCCAAAATTCGGCAGCAACGGCACCCAGCACAGCCTCACCGTCGAGATCAAACTGACCGGAGTCCCCGCCATGGACGCCTGGCTCGGCAATTTCCTGTCCCGCGCGGACGCCGACATCGCCTGGCACACCTTTCTGACCAGCATCACTGCCGATCAGGCCGCTATGTAACGGGGACGAGCGCACCCGAAGTCTCGGGCAACTGCTCGACATGCGCCCCTGCGTCGTCCTCACCGGCAGTCACGGAGACCCAGCCTTCGTCCCCTCCCCCGACGGCTGGGAATCTATACCAGTGCAACGCAAGCGCCCGCGTCGCACTCCAGAACCACGGGCTCACTCTTCCCGAAGTGAAGGCGTGACCGTGCTGATTCTGATTACCAGACGGTCAGAGCGTCGCCGGATTGACCGGCCTCATCACCAAGTGGCTGAAAGGCGAGCTTCCACTGTTCGGCGACGGCATTTTCCGCTTCTACACCTTTCTGCCACACCCGCGACTTTTGACTACTTTGGAGGCGCCCCATGAGCACCACACCTACCAGCCACCGCGGCGCTGTAATCGGCTGCCTCTCCGCTCGGTAGTCTGGCGCGACGTCGCGTGGCCCGATGCCTGCCCTTCCCTCTTTTCCAGTAATGCAAAACGAGGCGGTCGTCCTCACGCCGTGTCCGGAGTCTGTAACTAACAGACTCTGTATGTCTGTTAGTGCCTGCCCTATAGCTCGTGAATTCTCATTGACGATCCGCGTTCGCGGATCGTTGCTGGTCCGATTCCGTTGACCTGCCTTCCGAGTGAGTTGCGGACAGCGTTGTAGGTTGGCGCGCTAGTGTGCGCTTGCACAAATTGGACGCTGCGTAACTTCGCGAGGCCGCAATCGGCTTGGTAGGAGGTTACAGAGTCCGTAAGTGCGTAAGTGCGTAAGTCTGTAAGTCTGTAAGTATGTAAGTCTGTAACATCGTTAGTGTAAGAACACATTTTGCAAGTCTGTAACTCTCGGACTAACAGAGGTACAGACTTACAGACACCGGAACTGTCGGAGTCTGTAAGTTCGTAAGTCTGTGACATACAGACTACGACTTGCCGGATCTGTTCCGGGAAAACCCCAAAAATTCGGATTGGATAACAACATGCGCATTGTTTGCTTGGTCGGTCAAAAGGGCGGGGTGGGAAAGACAACGACCACGATGAACCTGGCCGCCGTCATGGCCAAACATTCTCGAGTGCTCGTCGTAGACGTTGACCCCCAGAAGTCCACGACTTGGTGGGCAGAAAACGCGGGGGAGAATCTGCCCTTTGACTTCGCCGCAGACGTAGACCCGGAGAACCTCGCCCGACTTCGCGAACTGCCCTACGACACCATCTTTGTCGACACCCCAGGCAGCCTTGAAGACACGCGTGTTCTTTCCGCAGTTCTTGACGCATCTGACTTTGTCATCCTCCCACTCAATCCGGAGCCTCTCAACACGCCTGCGATGATCCGAACAATCAAACAACACATCACCCCCCGAAACCTTCCGTTTAGGGTCCTCCTCAGCAAAATCGACCGGCGTCGCGCGGGTCAACTCGAGGACTGGGAAGAACTCATCGATCAAGGGCTCAACCTGCCCCGATTCCGGCAATATGTGCGTCTTTACGCAGCCCACGCTGACGCGCCGCTGGAAGGGCGAGTGGTCACCCAATACGCGGACACCAGGCAAAACGCAAATGCCATCTTCGATTACACCCATGTCGCAATGGAGCTCATGGCTATTTGGGCCAACGAACTAAAGGAAGTTGAGGCACGCTAATGGCTCGAGCCAACTTGAGCGCAATGCTCGGGAAGCTAGACGAAGACGAATCGACAGCCGCACAGCCGGCAACGATCAATGCCCCAGTTGAGACTAGGACCCGCAAAGCCCCTTCAGCCAAAGCGAAAGCGGGCGAATCGAATACAACCACCAAGCCGACGTTGGAGAACGCCGGAAGCGCCGGAGGGGAGGGGCTGGGACATGCTTCTGGTCCGCACTACATGCGCTTCGAGCGTAAAGAGGCACGACTGAGGCCCGACCAGTACGCGAAACTCACAGAATATTCTCGTCGCCTTAACAGAGCTAGAACCGAGGGCGGCGAACGGATCACGGAGAACACCTTGATCCGTGTCGCAATCGACCTGCTGCTCGAGAGTGCAGATTCACTGGCCGGATCAAACGAAACAGAACTTCGCAACTCTGTAAGTCTGTAACTCTGTAAGCGAACCCCTGAATGGTTGCATAGCGGCAGCGACGATAATGGCGACCTCCGATTCGGTGGCATCCGATACGTCTCCCGCCTGGGGGATTGCGAGTGCCGGCCTGTTTTCGACGGCCCCCAGACCGTAGCCGTCGGCAAGGAACCCATCACGGCCAACTGTCCAAACCTGGTCGCGGTCGGCACGGCATCACGCTCGAATAACCGACACGAACAGGCCCCTGTCGGCGGCTAAACGGGCGCTCACTGACAATCGACGACGAACCAAGTCACATCAGGGGTTGGCGTGAGGGGGTGCGAGGCGGTCGAGGTCGCTCTGCGCGCGTTTCGCTTGGGCGAGACGGTCGGCGGGATCTCGCTCCCACCAGTAAGGCCCCCGTTCGCCGAGACCAAGCTTCGCAAGCCCAACCCGCCGTCGAGCGGCCGCGAGTCCCTTCTCGTCACCGTCATGGCGTGTCATGCGGACTTGGGCGCGCGCCCGACCCAGATGCGACTTCAGCGCCTCCACGACGGGCGCCGGTAGTGTCGGGTCGGTGCGCCGCCATCGTCGCCCGTTGATCAGCATCCACCGGGCCGCCTCATCCGGATCGGTGACATTCGACTTATCGCTCATGCAGCACTCGCGCCCTGACGGTGCCACGACAGCCAGACGGTGGGGGAGTGGTGGGCCGGTGTTGGCATAGTGGCCACCTTGCCACCCGCGCGGCGAGGGTCCAACGTTTCAAAGCTCTCTTGACCTGGTACGCCCCATCTGAGTATGACTGCCGGCTTAGAGCATGATCGCGAGATCTCGAAGTACCGCTGCCAACGCTGAGCGGAGCACGACCGCCCGATCAGGCCTTCTTCCTGGTCGACGACTGAAGCGCTGTTCCGATGTGGTCCAGGTCCAGCGACGGCACGAACCCCGGATCCTCATACAACGCCTGCAGCGATCCAGTATCGATCGCACCGACGTCCGTTGTGGCGGCGATCTTGGTGTCGCCTTTCGCGGCGTCCCAGGCGCTTTGCCACACCATCGCGAGAGTCAGCGCACCGTCAGCGAAGAGGCCAACAGTCTGTTGACCGAACTGCGCCCACAACGCATCGGTGACCTTCACCGTGCTGTCGCCCTTCTTCATCGCTACCGCCGCGTAGGCGAGGACGAGCGTTTTCGGGTCGATCGTTTTCGCTGACCGGTCCATCAGGTGCACGATCTCGACCGCGACCTGCTGCCCGCTCGTCACTGTCGGGTGCGCGTCGGCGTTCTTGAGGGTCGTGGTGAGGGCGGTGAGGATGTCGGTGTCGTGTCGGTCGACCATGGTCGGTTCGTAGGCGGAGTGAACCCCAGCCCCTGTGCCGTCGGGGAGCCCGTCAGCGAGGTACGAGCCGTGCAAGGGTTGGCAGGCGTCACCGACATAGTGCGCGACAAGGCCCGCGGCCGCAACGTAGCGCGTGAGGTCTTTGGCTTCAGGGCGGCGACCATCTCGTCGAAGAACTGCCACACCCGAAACGGCAACAACCCCCGGTCTGACGGGTCGGTGTGGCCGAGGCTGGTGTAGTACTCCTGCCACACGACCACGTTCCCGTTCGCAGGATCCTCCATGCACAGCTCCCGGATGGTCTTCTGGTCCGAGGGGCGAGGTTGGACGGCGTCGGCGAAGTGCGTCGGATGCTCAGGCCCGGTCCGGAACGCCGTATCCCGGCCGCCCTTCACCGCAGACGGGAGGTTTTTCCAGACCAGGTCGGGAACGTCCGCGAGGGGGATGAACCCGCCGGCCTTTTTCCCGGCGATGGTGCCGCTGTTGATGTCGGTGGCGTCGAGGTCGCGAAGCGCGAAGCTGATCCGGTCCACGTTGTTGCTCATCAGGGTTTGGAGGGTGGGGGAGGTGAGGTGTTCGGTGGCGTAGGAGGCGATTGTGTAGTGCCCGGTTTTCCCCCAGAACGGTTGCGCACCGGTGTTGTAGTCCACGACAAGTTCGACGTTCAACAGGCGGAGGATGTTGGTGAGGCTGGTCGCGAGGGTGAAGTTGTAGTTCCTCCCGGTGCTGGCCAGGAAGGATTGTCCGCCCCACTGCAACGCGATCGGCCTAAGCGGCTGGCCGTCGGCTTGCACGAGGTGCCAGAGGGTGCCAGAGTCCCCGGGCCGGCTGTCAGGAGTGCCGGGGGTGGGGGAGATGAGGAAGTCGGTGACGTCGTCGTACCCGCCCACGCTCCTATACCGGTAGAACAGGGCGGTGATCCGGCCGGAGAGATTCCCGGACGCGGCACCGAACGCCCGGACTTCGGCGCCGATCAGGCGGACGCTGATGTTCTGCTCATTCAGATCCGCGAGCTCACCCACCACAGGCAGCCCGTACCCCTGCGACGTCCACGCGGTGACGTCATCGACCTCGATGAGACCGGCGTCCAGGGTGAGGTAGGTGCGGCGGCCCGGGAAGTCCATGTACACGTCGGAGAACGGCAACCGGGTGAGCTGGTTCGCAGCCGAATGCCCGATGGGGGTGTCAGTGCCATCGGCAATGCTCGACACGACCGTCCCCGCGGGTCCGGTGACATGCCGGCTGGTCAACGCAAACACGGTGTGCCCGTCAGTGACCAGGGTTCCGACGGACGCGAAGTTCTCCACGCCCTGCACCTCACACAGCAGCGGGAACCCGCCACCGATCCGCCCTGCCGGCCAGGTTCGTGGCGGCAGCACCGAGTCGTCTGGTGCTGCGCGTTCGACGAGGACGACGCAGACGGGGACGGTGCGGCCGTCGGGGAGGTAGAGGGTTTTCGGGACGACCTGGTCGGGGGAGGTCTGTCCCTCGCCGAGACCGAACTGGTCAGCGTCCAACCACTCATCGACGAGCACCAGGATGCAGGGCCAGGAGTAATCCCGGACTTCGGAGTTTTCAAAAGTGCGCGCCGGTTTCACCGTCATCACCCGCCGCGCCGAAAACACCTTCTCAGAGGCCTCTGGTTGCGCGTCAGTGGTGCGGATCAGGTACCGGCCCACGGCGGTACCGACGACGTTCTTCTTATTCAACAGATGCCAGTGATACTGATCCCTCGCCTCGAGCAGATCCGCTGTCGACAGGCTGGCAAAATCAGAATCCGCACCCAGAACATCCATCACCACTACCCCCAGCCTCGACGCCGACTCAGCCGCCTCGCTGTGCTGGCATTCTCGTTCTGAGGGCAGAATACGCTCCACCGGCCGACACTGGAAGAGAGGTTCACCGTCAGCCCGGTGAACCTCGTTCCTGACGCATCACTGATGCCGCTTTCGTGTCTGGGCGTCACTCTGTGATGGCGGTCATTGGCGGCGGGTCTTAGGCTGACCGGATGATGCGGCTTCTTCTCATCCGGCACGGCCAAACCCCCGCGAATGTTCTCGGTGAACTCGACACCCATGCGCCCGGTCCTGGCCTCACTGACATCGGCATCCAACAAGCCGCCGCCATCCCGAGAGCCCTTCGTGACCAAACGGTGGACGCGATCTACGCGTCTGCGCTGATCCGAACCCAGCTCACAGCACAGCCGCTCGCCGGCGAGCTCGGCCTGCCCATCACGATCTTGGATGGGCTTCGCGAGATCGAAGCCGGAACCCTTGAAGACCGAACAGACTCGGCGTCCGTGAACACGTATCTCACAACGTCATTCGCGTGGGCCGAAGGCGACCTCGACAGACGCATGCCCGGCGGTCCCGACGGTCACGAATTCTTCACCCGCTGCGACGATGCTGTCGGGGCTGTTACGGCCGCTGGCCACCAGGTCGTCGCGGTGTTCAGTCACGGGATGGCGATCCGGGCATGGGCGGCCGCGCGGGCGGCGAACATTGACGGCAGTTACGCCTCAACTCACCAACTCGACAACACCGGAATGGTTATCCTGCAACGCGAGACTGACGCCGATAAATGGGAGCTGGTGACGTGGCTGGAAACCCCGCTCGGTGGCACCCACCTCGTCGACGCCCGAGCGGCCGACCCGGCCGGCAACACCCTGATCGGTGCACGAGCCAAACTCGTCTGACCGACTCTTCAGACTTCGACGACGTCCGCGCCGGGTGCGTTCGTTTTGTACCCTTCCGACACCGCGATCGTCTCCCCGTTGCTAGTCTTGAGCCGGAACAGGTACTCGCCACGCGTGCCGCCAATGGTACGAACTCGCGACCGTCACCTATGACGACTCCAGCTAGCGCTCGATGGGTGCGAGGCTGTCGGGGGTGAGCTTGCGGCGCTTCATCTCACCTTCGATGACGGCATCGCGCAGGCCGAACATCTGGCCACCGCCGATCCGATTGAGTAGGTAGTCCGGTCGTATCGATCCGACGAGCTTTTCTTCGAGGTCGTATCCGTTGCGGGTTTTCGCAGCGTAGAAGCGGGTCGTGTCGAGCGGTCTGAAGACGTCGATACCGAGTACCGACTCGTGCGGCTGGCCCCAGAGCAGCCTGTCGAATTGCAGCATCCCGGCCCAATGCCCTTTGATACGGCGGCGTAGGTTGACGCTCTGGCCGATGTACGCCTGCTTATAGTCGTCGAGGATCATGATGTAGATCAGCGTCTGCTTGCACATCTACGAACCTGACGCCCTCTTCTGTAGACGCGTCGATCGCGGCCAGTGCCGCTCCTACGTCTGACGCGAAGGTCGCCCAGGCTACGAACACCTAAACTGGATCACCGTCATCCTCGCCGACCGCGAGCTCTTCGGGCATATTTCTGCCAGCGGACTCGGGACCGCAAGCGGCAGCTAACGGCACGGTGACCGTCGACTCCAGCGGCACCCTCGTGTCGTACACCGTCGCTGACGGTGACGCCATATCGGCAATCGCGGACCGGTTCGGCATCTATCCCTACGGCCTAGTGCAGCCTGACGGATCGCGATTAGGGTACGACAAAACACTGATTGTGACCGGCGAGACTCTCACGTTCAAAACATACCTACCATCGTGCCGCAGTGTGCCTGACCCCAACGCCTGCAACTAACACTTAACCACTCGCGCGGAATCGGGCTAGCCCCGGAAGAAGTGCCCCAACGGGCAATGTTCTGCCGTGGGCGTCGTCTTCAGTTTGCGAATGCACAAATGTCAATTCTCGTATCGGCGACCTTTTCCGGAGCGTTTGAAGTACTCGCTCTGGCGGCGGGAAACAGACACGCGTTGGTTCGATCGGCGGATGACCTGGCTCAGAGAATAAGCGCCGCTGCTTCCAACCGTGGCGCGGTCGGTCAGGTTTCACGCGCAACCGCAAGAATAGGGTCATGGGTGATGAGCTGCTGGTTGGCGTGGAAAAGTGGTTGGAGAAAAGCGGTCACGCGTTCGAGTTGAGGATTGCCCGTGCCTTCCGGAAAGGTGGCGCCAATACAGCGGATTTGTCGTTCTCTTACACCGACGCCACTACTGGAGTACTTCGGGAAGGGGATGTACTCGCTCAGTATGGCTGGACAGCGATCGAGAACATTCGGGCCTCCATCGAGGTTGTGGTTGAGTGCAAGAGTGGCCGGGATCATCCTTGGGTGGCTTTCTACGACGAGGACTCAGCGTTAGGGGCGACCATTTATGACTGGGCTTATTTTGCCCATGGTCCATTTGTGGGCATAACCGAGCCGCTCACTGAAGCCTGGGGCGGTCAACCACCATTCGATGCGAAGCAAGTGGCTTCACATCTCGTGGCTGCTCACGCGGGTGACTCTCGAAATCCCGCCGGTGACGCCGTGCGACAGGTTCTTAGTGCAGCAGCGGCGCTGCAGCAGCGATACATCGAAGGACAGATGCAAGATCGCCGCGGCTGTGTTGTAGTTCCTGTCGTTGTAACTGGCGGCCAGCTTGTTGAGTGCCGTCTTAAGGAAGACGGCAGTACCCATCTGAACGAGGTCCCGCTCGTTGTCGTTGCTGGTCCACGTCGGGAGAGGCCGACGCCAGTATTTGTAGTTACGGAAGAGCACGCCCCGCAACTCGCAAGCACTTTCTCGATCTGGCGACACTTGCAGACAACCTGAACCGTCTACGGTGTTCTGCCGCTTCTATGCGGGTGTCATCTCGGTCTCGAGTGATGTGTTGAGGTCAGCGTAATACGCTGCTTCGAACTCGTCGGGTGGTGCATCGCTTAGCCGGGAATGCAGCCGGGTGGTGTTGTACCAATCGACCCAGGCCATGGTGACCCATTCGACATCATCGAGGGTTCGGAGCGGGCTCGTTCTGAAGGGGCTGTCCTCGCGGATCGCTTCGGTCTTGAACAGCCCGATCGTGGACTCGGCGAGGGCGTTATCGTATGCGTCACCGATGGAACCGATCGACGCCGCGATGCCCTCTAGCAGCAGTGTTTCGGCGAAGTTGATCGACGTGTATTGTACGAGTTCAATCGGTCGTTGCAACACCGGGTTGTTGGAGTAACTGTAGCTGCTCGTCGAAGACCTCAGCGGGGGTTTTCCAGTCGAGGCTCTTGCGGGGGCGATTATTCAGGGTGCGTGCGACGGCTTCGAGGTCTTCTGCGGACCATCGTGAGAGGTCGGTGCCCTTCGGGAAGTATTGCCGCAGGAGCCCGTTGGTGTTCTCGTTCGTCGGCCGTTGCCAGGGCGAGTGCGGGTCGGCGAAGAACACTTTCGTTCCCGTGTCGAGCGCGAACTGTGCGTGCGCGGAGAGCTCCTTGCCGCGATCCCAAGTCAGTGTCTTGCGGAGCTGTTCGGGCAGTTTCGTCATCGAGGTGGTGAGCGCGGCGTTCATCGCGACTGCTCCGTAGCCGCCCAGCGCCGGACCGTTCTTCACGTAGGGGTCCTCGCCCCAGCCATCGAGCCGGGGAAGGTGCACCAGCAGGGTCGAGCGGCTTTTGCGTTCGACGATCGTGCCGATCGCGGACCGTCCTGTGCCAATGATCAGGTCGCCTTCCTTACGGTGTTGTTGTGGGTGATTTCGGAGCTGTCGTAGTGTTTCGATCACCCTCGGGTAGCGGGTATGGCTGAGGTCGCCCCGCCGCTTGGACGGCTCACTGGGAATGGCCGCCCGCTGCCCGTTGATGACTCGACCGCTGATTGAGAATTACGACATTGATCGTTGGGTAAGGACGTGCCGGCGTGGTTATCGACAGGGCGTCTCACGAGAACTGATCGAAGGGAACGAGCAAATGCCGGTTGTGTGGGCGGGAATCGATTCGGGAAAGATCGCGCATCACTGCGTCGTCATCGACCAGGCCGGCACGGTACTGATCTCCAAACGCGTCGATAACGACGAAACGGTGCTCCTCGAGCTGATCGCCGAGGTCACCGATATCGCCGCTGACGAGGAGGTCACTTGGGCAACGGATCTGAACTCCGGCGGTGCGGCTCTCCTCATCGCATTGCTCGCAGCGAACGGCCAACAGCTGATCTATATTCCAGGCAGGATCGTGCACCACGCTGCCGCCACCTACCGCGGTGACGGCAAAACGGATGCGAAAGACGCCCGGATCATCGCCGATCAGGCCCGGATGCGCACCGACCTGCAACCCGTTCGCGGTGCCGATCAAATCAGCGTCGATCTGCGACTACTCACCGCCCGCCGCACCGATCTGGTCTGCGACCGGGTCCGCGCGATCAACCGACTCCGAGCGACACTGCTGGAATACTTCCCCGCGCTGGAGCGAGCGTTCGACTACTCCAAAAGCAAAGCAGCACTGATACTGCTTTCCGGCTATCAGACCCCGGAGGCGCTGCGCCGGGCCGGGACAACAAGGCTCGCAGCCTGGCTGAAGAAGCGAGGAGCCCGTAACAGTGCCACCGTCGCAGCGAAGGCTATCGACGCTGCGCTGACGCAGCACACCACACTCCCAACTCAGCCGGTGGGTGCTGCACTGGTCAGCCGACTTGCAGCAGTAATTACCTCTATCGACGCGGAGCTCTCCGAACTCGACACTCAGATCGTCGACCGCTTCGAGCAACACGAGAGCGCAGGCATCCTCGTCAGCATGCCCGGCTTCGGCCCGGTCCTGGGCGCTACGTTCCTCGCGAATATCGGCGGCAACCTCGATGGCTTCGATAGCGTGGCAAGGCTTGCATCTGTCGCGGGCCTCGCTCCGGTCCCACGGGACTCAGGCCGTATTTCCGGGAACCTTCACCGGCCACGACGTTTCAACAGGCGGCTGCTTCGCACCTGCTACCTCGCCGCACTATCCAGCCTGAAGAACAGCGCCGCATCACGCACCTTTTACGACCGAAAACGTGCGGAAGGCAAGACCCACAAACAAGCACTGATCGCCCTCGCCCGCCGCCGAATCGACGTCATCTGGGCCATGCTCCGCGACCACAAACCATACCTCGAACCCCTCGCCAAACTGCCCCTCGCTGCTTGACAACAGCATTGAGATTCCCAGTGCCCGGGGACAGCGCGATCCTCGGCCTCAGCGGGGCGTTCAGAGAACACGACATCGGCAGTCACATGACCCTGGGGTCGGTTCTGTGCTCGAGCCCGCGGCTGCCGGAGCGCGCGACCCGTTCGCAGACAGGCGACGAGTTCACGCTTCAGCGCGCCACGACCCTGGATGAATAGCGACTGGTATATCGCTTCGTGGCTAATGCGCATGGATTCATCATCCGGGAAATCGACCTTCAACCGGTGCGAGATCTGCTCCGGACTCCACGCGGTCGCCCACCGCCGGTCCTGCCGGTGCGGCTTATTCAGCCCCTTCCACGCCGGAAGTTCCGGCCCGACAACGACACTGCCGTCCGGGCGACGAACGTTCCCAGCAAGGCGCTCCTGGACGTACTCACGCAACCCGTCGTTAGCCACGAGCCTCGCTGTCTTGGGACGCTTCGCCGCCTGCTGAGCCTTCCACTGCGCCACTAACGCCCGATACTCCTGCTTTCCGCTACGGGGGCAGCATTGCGGCGCAGCTCCCTCGAGATCGTCCCCGGATCACGGCCGACCCTGCGCGCGATCTCACGCACGCCGACCTGCTTGGCGCGGAGCAGTGCGATCTCTTCACGCTCCTCGAAAGAGAGGTAACGACCGCTGGGTTCGGCGAGTGCGAGCGATGGCATACCGCCAGCGTGGCGAAACCAGCGGGACCCGACCGGCACAGACACGCCCACCTTCAGCGCCGCCTCGGCTGAGGTGATACCCGTCGCGATCAGACGCCAGAACTGCCGCTGCACCGCCCGCGAGGGCTCAGGCCGCCCAGGCGAACGCATCGGAGGACGCAACGCCCGATCCGCACGCCACTGCCGACGCGCACCCTCGGGCACATCACTCGTCTTCGCAGCCCAGTCCTTCTTCGCCACCGCTGAACACCTCCACGATCAAGGTGTTGCGACGACCACTTGAATCCGCCTTGGCTGCCGGCGTCGCTGTGATGCACGAGCTCGTCACCGGCTGGGTGCCCGGCGCGATCGCGCCGCCAGAGGCCTGCGCGCAACGCGGTCGTGACTAATGGTGTCGTTTTCGTCGTCGCGGCGTGCCAGCCCACGATCGCTCTGGAGTAACAGTCGATGACGAACGAGACGTAGACGAACCCGGCCCACGTTCTGACGTAGGTGAAGTCCACGACCCAGCGCCGGTTCGGTGCAGGAGCTGTGAAATCACGATCCAGCAGGTCAGGTGCGCGCGCCGCGTTCCGGTCAGGGATCGTCGTCCTCAGCCCGCGGCCGCGAACCCTTCCGTTCATGCCGAGGTGCCGCATCAGCCGGTCGATCTGACGGATAGAAACCTGGTGCCCGGTGCGTCGCAGGTGCGCAGTCATTTTCCGGCGCCCGTACATACCTTCCGGCTTCGCAACCTCGTTGAGGAGCGCGTCGATGATGACTGCGTCGGCCTTGTCACGCTGCGAGGGCTGGGCGCGTTTCCAGGCCCGGTAGGTTCGCGCGGCGACCTGCACGCCCTGCGATCGCAGGACCTGGCAGACCGACTCGACCGCGCGGCCTTTCACACGTTGCTCTTCGATGAAGCCGAGGATCAGCGTCGTCGGGGGTCGAGTTCCCCGGCGAAGAAAACCGCCGCGTCCTTCAGGATCGCGTTCGCCTCACGCAACTCACGATTCTCCTGTCGAAGCCGCTTGACCTCTTCGGAATCGTTGGTCGTCAGACCCTTCAGCTCGCCCGCGTCGACCTGCGCCTGTCTGACGTAGCGACGCAACGACTCGGCCCCGAAGCCGAGGCGCCCCGAGACGCTCTCACACGCGGCCGACAGATTCGGATACTCGTCGAGGTGATCCAAAACCAGCCGCACCGCGCGCTGTTTCGTCTCCTCCGGAATACGTTTCGGCATGATCAATATCTTCCTTCCAAACTCGAAAGAAGACGGCATCAAACCGTAGACGGTTCAAACGCCATCAAACTACTCAAAGCCCTCGACCCGGTCATGCCCGAGAACTCCGACACCGGGCAATCGGAGTGCCGAGAAGCCGAAGGAAACAACATATTTCTGACCAACATCGGCCAATTTGAAGACACCTGCACCCATGTTCACGTGCAAATTGACCCGCTCAACCCGAGGCCGCTGAGCCTCTGACCGAGACATTGAGCCGAGTTGCGATGAGTGAGAGAGACTGCGACCGTTCCTAGCAGCGATCGCGTGATGCTGGTTGCTGGTCGATGAAACATGGCAGTCGTACTCATAACTTCGACCAATAGTTCCGGCAGCCCGTGATCCGCCATACCTCACCTGCCGTGGTCTCGTAGTCGCTGGGGGCACCTCCCGCTTGCGTGGGAAAATCTAGTTTCCAGACCTGGTTCGGACCCGGGGTTCTTGGCGAACGCAGCCTTCCTGCGTTCGGCGATTTTCCGGCGTTCGCGCTGGTAATCAGCAGGCAAGATCATGCCCTCGTCGCGCAGCGAACGCAGCACCGTCGACTGCGACACCCGGCGCCCATCGTGACGGGTCATGGCCCACACCTTCCGGTGACCCCACGCCGGATGCGCTGCCGCATGCTTCACAACCAACTCTCGCGCCCCCACCCGGGCAGGGCGCGGCCAGGGCCTTTCGGCGGATGGGCAGCACGCGCCTTGGCTTGCCGGCGCGGCAGGTGCGCTCGGGCATGTCGGAGGGTTCGCAGAACCTCGAAGTCGACATGACCGCAACCTTCCGGATCACCTCGAGGTCTTCGAAGGGCCCAAACGGCCCTCAGCGCTCTTCCTTCACTCGAACCAAATCGGTATTGAGAGTACTCTCATTGTGAAATCCGTAGAATGAGATTAGTCTCATTGAACCTCTTCTGGGGGTTGAGTTGGGTCAAAGGAGAATCGATGCGTGCAGCGCAAAACACTTCAATCGATTATTTCTATGAGAGCGACGTCGGGTTACGTGTTATCGTCCAATTCGATGAGCTGATGCGGTCCCAGCCCTCGATCGAGGAGCTCGTTCTCTGCGCTGCAATCGTCTCGCGGTCGGTTGCTGGGTTCCACGACAACCAGCGCGGACTAATTATTCGTCGACATCCCGACGGGCGGACTTTTCGGGAGCTCCCGTCAGACGAACAATATCGCCGGTGCGCCAGAGCCGTTGGCGATCGTCGTGGCGTAACCGTCTGGATCGAGCACGCCTCGAGTCAACCGTCCCTCGTCGAAAGCATGACACTTGAACGGTTCGCAGCGATTGCCGACCTGCTCTTGAACGCTGGGTGGTCGACCGCCTCGATGCGGACGTCGCTCGTGCGGACTCTGCTTGACGAGCAGTGCCCTGAAAGCGTGCGGGTAGACGCCGCGTCAGAGTTGGGACTCAGTCGGCTTTCGAAAGTCCGTGTCATTGCTGCTTCGCAAATGCAAGTTCGTGAACTCAATCGGGGCTCCCACTTTCAGTCGACAACCGCAGCCAGCTGGCAGGCGAAGGTCGGCAGCACCTTCGCGATCATCGTTCCCGAGAATTCTTGGGCTGCGCCTGACGTCGAAAATGCGCGATCGGGCACGAGTGCGGTCGTCACAATCGCGAACATTCCGCGAGCGTGGCGTGTGGCGTCGGGGCTGCTGAGGCTGACATCAAACGATGCTCGTGGGTATGGCGGTGCGAAGCATATTCTCGAAGACGACTTCGGCGCCGCTTCCATCCTGCCCATGCTCGTGACGTCGAATGTCACAGACATTGCCGACGTGGCTGCGATCGATGAAGCGTGCGCCGAGCTTCCCTGGGTTGCCGAAACGCTGTGCGCTGTCGCTGACAGCACGAGTGTTCGTCATGCAGCAACGTCGCTCTACGTGCATCATTCGACATTGGTGAGCCGCTTGAAGCAGCTCGAGTCTGCGCTCGGGTATTCGATCACGACACCTCAGGGAAAGTTCCGGCTGCAATTCGCCCTGCTGCTTCGACGCCTGACCCGTGAGACAAGCGACTAGTCAGCACGCGTCAATCAGCAGCCGTCACCAGGTCGGCTCCGCCGGCTTCTGGTTCGACGGGTCTACTTGTCGCTACGAGGATCGCGGCGACAAGACCGACAAGCGCAAGAATCGCTGCGCCGATGAAGCCTGCGACCATGCCCTCCTTGGTGAAGAGGCCTGGAACTGATGATTGGAAATTGCCGTTCAAGATCGCGACGAGTATGACGGGCACTGCCGCCCCGATGAGCGACACCATCAGAGTCACCGTGCCGGCTGCGATCGCCTGAATCTCGGGCTTCACGAAGACGACGATGAGATTGAAGACCGAAGCGAAGGTCGCGCCGACGCCGAGGCCAGACAGACCCACGAAGACCAGCAGGCCGACGGTTGTTTGCATCGCCGCAGCTGCAACGAGAAAACCAGCCAGCAGAATCACCTGCGAGAGGATCAGGTTTCGTCGCATTCCGAAGCGTCGTCCGCCGAGGTACCCGCCGATGAGACCGCCTAGCACTGTCGCGAGTTGGAAGGCCGATAGGAACAATGCTGTGTTCGCGCCGAGCCCATATCCCAGTCCAGCTGCTGCGGGTGTGCTCGCTGCGTAAGCGACCAGGAGGTAGGTGATGCCGCTCGCGCCTCCGGCGAGCCCGGCGACAAGGAGGGTGAAAACGACACCGCGATTGGCGAAGAGTTGAATGTCGATCAGCGGATTGCTCGAGCGCCGAGAGATGAGCACCCACAACACCAGCAGAACAGCGCCCCCAGTGAACAGTGCGATGATTCCGAGCGAGGTCCACCCCCAGTCCGCCCCCAAGCTCACTGCGGCCAGGATGGCAGAGATCCCGAATCCGAGCACGAGCCCTTCGAGCACATTCACCTTGCCTTCAGCGAGAACGTCGGACTCCGGAATCACTAGCCGCACGATCACGAGCAGCACAGCTGATGCGAACAAGGGAATCCAGAAGGTCGACACGAAGCCGAATTGCTGGATCGCAGCAAATATCGCAAACGGCACGAACACGTTGAGAATTCCGCTGCCATTCGCAACGGCTCCTACGCCAAGGGCGACGGTGCGAAGGGGGAACGTCTGGCGAATCAACGCCACCGACAGGAAGATCGTCGTGATGAGTGCGCCCTGAAGTGCGCGCCCCGCGATGAGGATCAGATAGTTCGGTGCAACGATGCAGATCAACGAACCGACCATCGAAATGACGATCGCGAGAAGGATCGATTTTCGTTTGCCGTGGATGTCGGCGTAGCGCCCGATCAGCGGTGACCAGATAGCCCCGGCCAGCAGTGGAGCCACGGTCAGCCATGCCGACTGGCTCGTGTTGTAGTGATCGAGGATCGACGTCAGCGCGAGCACGGGTCCGGTGATCTGCATCGTGTCGATTTCGACGACGACGACAAGGATGACCAACCAGAGAAAAAGTTTTGGTGTCCAGCCCTTGGCCGGGTTTACCGGATCCGTCGAGGGTACTGACGCCGTTGAGTAAGTCATACGTTCGTGTTCCATTCTTCGTTGAACAGGGAAGCGATCGGTGTCGCTGTAACTCGGTCGTGGGTTCTGCCGCGTAGATCGTTCGTGATCCGAACCTCGTGGTCCCGCGTGCTGTAAACGTATTTGGCCGACTCTCCAGACATCAATGTCCAATTGTCGCCAAAATCCGCCGCGTGAACGCACAGTTGGCGGAGGCCTCGTACTTGACTCTGAAGAACTGATGAGACTACTCTCAGGCACATGAGCCAAGGCTCGATGATGAGCGATCTTCTGCTGCATAACCGGCAGAGGGGTATGGGCTCTTCGCAAGGATCAGATCGGATTTCACGCGTCGACGCGTTGACTTCTGCTCGCTGAGCGAGGTTGCCGTCTTGGTATCAGAAATCCGAAAGTGTGACCGATGGCGCTCCGCTCAGCCGATGCGCTCGGTCCCCCGATCCCTTGTGGAGGAATCATGCTCGGCAATACACCAGGTGGCGTCGGCCACTATCGCAGAAAGAAATCGTCTCGTGCCATAGCGTTGGGCGCGGGTCTCATCGCTGCTGCCCTCGTCATGACGGCGTGCTCGGGTGGGAGCTCCGCGAGCTCCGGAACGAAGCAGGTTTTGACATACGGCATGAGCGCTCCGTTGGAGAACATGGATCCTGCGCGTGACAACGCTCCTCAGTATCAGACCTTGAGAGTGCTCACCAATGAGCCGCTGCTCTACGTCAATCCCGACGGCACGTACGCACCGGGTCTCGCGACGGATTGGGGATACGTCGGCACGGGCAACAAGACGTTCGAATTCACGCTTCGTCAGGGGGTCGAATTCTCTGACGGCACACCCTTGACCGCTGACGCGGTCAAGAAGTGGCTCCTCTACTACGCTTCGCAGAATGGGGGTGACGTTGAGGTTATGGGTGGCGGGTCAGCCGGCCCGTTCGCATCGATTGACACTGATGGGGACCTGAAGGTCACGCTGAACCTCAACGCGCCCAATCCGGTGGTTCCTTATGTCCTCTCCGACCAGACGACCTGGGGCATGGTCTCCTCGCCAGCGTGCGTGGATGCGCCTGATCGATTGGCGACGGAGACCTGCGGTGTCGGTCCCTACGTGCTGGACAAGTCAGGAACCGTGTCGGGTTCGCAGTGGACTCTGATTCCGAACGACAACTACTACGACAAGTCAAAGGAGATTTGGAGCAGTGTCGTAGCCAAGTTCATTGCGAGCCCGACCGCCCGCTTGCAGGCGATGCAAAGCGGCCAGATCGACGTGATGTTCGGTGACGCTTCGACGAACGACGCCGCGAAATCGGCAGGGATACAGCTGTTGCCGACCACGGGCCCCGAATATGGCTACAGCCTCGATGTGCTGGGGGCCATCGACAAGCCGCTCGCCGATGTACGCGTGCGACAGGCGCTCAACTATGCAATCGACCGGAAAACCATCATGAGCACGGTGATGACCGGAAAGCCGGTCGACACACTTCTGAGTTCGGATGGGAGCATCCCGAATCAACCCGACTACTACCCATATGACCCTGACAAGGCCAAGGCACTTCTCGCAGAAGCCGGATACGCGAATGGCTTCAGCGTCACTCTCAATACGGCGGCCTTCTTTGGCGCGGGCGGCACACCACTCGCCAGCGCTGTGGCTCAGTATCTGGGCAACGTCGGCGTCACCGTGAACGTGAATTCGTTCTCGGCGCCAGGCGAGTGGCAGCAATCGTATTCGACAGATCCGGTCGGAGTGCAGGTTGCTGGGTTTGACGGCAGTCGTTCGATGTGGTTGACGCTGGGCGGATTCCTTCCAGGGGGTACGTACAACCAAGCCGGAGGTGGATGGACGGATTCCACGCTGCAGCAGATGTACGACACGGGAAGCTCGGCTGCCGAGACCGACCAGCCCCAATATTGGCAGGGCATCACTGCTCGAATGGCGGAGCAGGCGTACTACCTGCCCGTGGGGCAAGACCTCAACTACTGCTACACCACCGACTCGGTGAAAAACGTTGTTGTCAACGGCACCCTCTTGCCAGCAAACCAGTGGCAGCCGGCTTCTTAGCAACAACTCGGCAGACTCCCGGTCGGATGCTCGAGTGAGCACACGCGGGGAATCTTGACCATCATGGGTAATGAGACTACTCTCGAAGTAATGAGAGTAGTCTCATTACCCGTATTTCTTGCGTGATGCATTCATCGAACGAAATAGGACAACCATGAATCTCTTACCGTTGGAGCCCGCCGCAGTGCTGAATGCCGATGAAATTCTCACAGAGGCGATTTCGTTGGTTCCGACGCTTCGTGAGCGGGGGGAGGAGACGGAGCGTCTGCGCCGGTTGCCGGACTCGACCATCCACGATGCTGCGGATGCCGGAATATTCTCTCTCCTCGTGCCGCGTCAGCTCGGTGGGGCCGGTGCTGGTCTGCAGGAATTCGTCGACCTGCTGCGCATCTTGGCCCGGGGTGACTTATCGGCGGCCTGGACGCTGGGCTTTCTCACCTCCCACAACTGGATGATCGCCCGGTTCCCGAAGAACGTCCAAGACGAGGTCTTCGCCGAGGGGCCACCCAGCCTGATGGCCATGGTGGCCCACCCCGTTGGCAAAGCGATTCCCGTCGCTGATGGATTCGAGCTAACGGGACACTGGCGCTATTGCTCCGGGGTGATGCATGCCGACTGGGTTGTTGTCACTGCCCTCATCGAGGGGGACGAGAGCGGCGCGGTGTCGATGTTCCTACTGCCGCGCAGCGACGTCGACGTGATCGATACGTGGTACATGGCGGGGATGCAAGGCAGTGGCAGTAACGACGTGAAAATCGACTCCCAATTCGTTCCGGCGGAACGAAGCATTCCGTTCGACGACTTGTTCGGGCGCAAGAATCCTGGAGCCAAGCTGTATTCTGAGCCGATCTACGGGTATGACGCCCGAAGCGTCATGACCTTCCTCTTTCCGGCCATGGCGATCGGAGCCGCCGAAGGATTGCTCGAGGATTATCGCCGCCGGTTAGACAAGCGTTTCGCCGCCTTCAGTAAGACGCTTGCTGGCGACACGGTCGCCGCACAGATGCGATACGCCCGCGCAACGTCTGCGCTGCGACTGGCTCAAGCTCGACTCGATCACAGCGTGAAGATCACAATAGATTTGAATGCATCTGCCGCAGACGACATGAGTCACGAACTACGCGCTTTGATCAAATTGGATTGCCTCGCGGTATGCCGAATGGCATGGGAGTCGGTGCAGCTCGTGATGGGTGGGTCGGGTTCGTCGGTGTATCGCTCGAGCGAAACGACCCAACGGGTCGTGCGCGATCTCCAAGTGCTGCTGAGCCACATGACCATCGACGAGGATCGATTTCTCGAGCTGTCGGGGGAGATATTGCTTGGCCGCGCGACATCAGATGACCCGACTCGCGATTTTGTCTAATGTGGTCACCTCGACGACGTTGCTGAAGACCGGTACCGATCAACCTCCGCAGCAATGCCATCCATGAGAACGCCAAGGCCACGAAGGAAGGCATGATCGTCTTCTGCATACGACTCGAACCGTACGGTCGAGGAGGCTGCTTCGCCTGCGTCTCCGAAAAGCGCTGAAATCAGTGGGTAGCTTCCATCGGCGACGCTGACGGAAATCACGTCGCCGATCTCGCGCTGTTCGGTGTCGTTCTTTCCTGCAGTTCTCAGCACGTGACCCACGACATAATTGTCGACCAGTTGCACAATGTTCAGACACTCACGAAGCGGTAGCCCCGTGACGCCCGCGGCAGCTAGAGACTGTTCCAGATGGCGAAGTCCGTTCGCGCCGAGAGCCCCCCGGTGAGTGATACCTCCAAGCACCGCCAGCCGCCATGGATGACGCTTAAAAGCTTCACATGAGCGCACGGCTAATTCCGTCAATGCTGCGCGCCAATCGTCTGGGGGCACGGTCGAACTGGCCAAAATCTGTTCGCCCATGAGTGCGTCATCGACGAGGGCAAGGAGCTCGTCTTTGGTGCGCACGTAGTAGTACAGCGACATCGTCCCGACATCCATCGCCTGGGCTAATCGACGCATCGAAAGCGCCTGAACGCCTTCCAGGTCGATTACCCCGATCGCAGCCCGAATGATGCTCTCCCGGCTCAATGCTGACGGCCGACGCCTTCGAGGCGAAACGGGCCCAGCAGGCTGCGAAGACATGACAACAAGCATACGCGAGCAGAATCCGGCGCTTCCATGTGCCCCGTGACCACGAACTGCAAGAGTTGAGACTTGTCTCATTGACACGCAACATCGTTGAGACTAGTCTCATTGAGAATCAAGTCGGAGGAACCAATGACGGTCGATATCTGGCGTTCTCAGCGTCGAGCGCAGGTGCGCTCACGCGATACGCATCAGGCGCTGGTGTGCGATAAATGACGTCGCTTGATGTCAACGTCGCACTGCAGCAACCGCAGGTGCGGCGGGGGAGTCGAATTGGTGGCCTGCTTCGCGACCCGATCGCGCAGGTCATCACGAGGCGGATCTTGTTCGCCATACCTCTGCTTTTCGTCGTCTCAGCGCTCTCGTTCGTGCTGATGCGGCTGATCCCCGGCGATCCTGCACGGCAGATACTGGGACCGAGCGGCTCTCCCGAGGCCTACGCTGCCCTTCGGGAGCAACTCGGTCTCGATCTACCGCTTTACCAGCAGTATTGGGACTGGCTGCAGAATGCGGTGCAGGGCAACCTCGGTACATCGATTTTCCGAGGCGAAAGCGTCGTCGACATCCTGAACCAGCGGCTCCCGGTGACCTTCTCGCTTCTCTTTCTCTCGCTGCTCGTCACGTTGATTGTGGGCGTCACCCTGGGGGTGCTCAGCGCGGTTCGGGGCGGCGCGACGGGTCGAGGAATCGATGTGCTGTCGCAGCTCGGATTCATCCTGCCGTCCTTCTGGGTTGCCGCCGTGTTGGTTTCGATCTTCGCGGTGCAGCTCCGGCTTCTACCCGCCGTCGGATACGTCCCGATCGACGATTCGGTCGCGGACTGGCTGCGTTCTCTCGTGCTGCCGGTCGCTGCGATCGCATTGGCCAGTGTCGCTGCGGTGGCACGGCAGACGCGGGAGGCCATGCTCGATGTGCTCGGCAGCGAGCACATCCGAATGGCGAGGGCCAACGGCATACCGCCTCATCGGATTCTCTTGCGCTACGCGTTGAAGCCCGCGGGAACCAGGGTTATGACGATGCTCGGCCTCGAGGCAGTGTCACTGCTCGGCGGCACGGTGTTCATAGAAAGCGTCTTCGCAATGCCCGGACTCGGATCTATTGCCGTCAGTGCGACGTACCAGCAAGACGTTCCGCTGGTGGTCGGCGTCACCGTCTATTTCACAATCCTGGTCGTCATCGTCAACCTCATTGTCGACCTGATGTACACCTGGCTCGATCCGAGAGTACGAACCGCATGAGCGCCATCACCACAGCCACGGAGGCGATCGAATCGCCGAACGCGCTTCGCCGTCTGTTTCGACGGCCGTTAGCGCTGGCCTGCATCGGGTATCTGCTCCTGGTGATTCTCGTGGCCATTCTTGCGCCTGTGATCTGGCCCGGTGTGGACCACGAGCAAGCGGGCGATCTGATTCGAGCGCGCCAAGGTTCCACCCCCGATCATTGGTTCGGCACCGACGCCCTTGGCCGAGACGTGCTTCAGCGGCTCCTGGTCGGCACTCGCGTCACAATGGTGGGTGTTGTAGAAGGAATGGTGGTCGTCCTTGCATTGGGTGTGCCGCTCGGCGTGATAGCCGGCTACTTCGGCGGACTTCCCGACCGAATACTGACGTGGATTTCTGATCTGACCTTCTCGATACCCGGCCTCATCGTCATCCTCGTGGTGCTGTCGATCTTCAAAGCGAGCCTTCTCGCGGCAATGATCACCTTCGGCCTGCTGGTGTCGCCGCATCTCATTCGCCTTGTTCGGTCGGCTACCTTGCCTGTCAGCCGCGAGCTGTACATCGAGGCTGCCCGGGTGTCCGGCCTCTCCCGCTTCTACATCCTTCGACACCATGTACTGCCCCGAATCGCGGGCCCGATCATCGTGCAGGCGTCCTTTCTTGCCGCCGCTATTCTCCTGGTGCAATCCGGTCTTGCGTACTTGAATCTCATCATCGAAGCACCGGCCCCGAGTTGGGGTGGAATGATCGCCGAAGGCCTCGAGAACATCAGCAGCCAACCATGGCTGATCTGGCCGCCCGGTATTGCAATCGGTCTGACGATGCTCGCCTTCTTGCTTCTCTCAGATCAGATTCGAGATGTCGGGGTTGAAACCTGGCAAGGGCCGCGGCGAAGAATCCGCCGTAAAGACATCACCCAGGTTCAGGCTGCTGCGCTGCGGGTTGAAGGCGGTCGCTCCGACTCCGGCGACGACGGTTCCCCCGCTGAAGTCGCCCTTCTCAGCATGGAAGGCGTGCGTGTGTCGGTGTCGTCGCCAGGTGGCGAGCTGACCATTATCGAGGGAGTGACGCTCGACGTCCGGGTCGGCGAGACCGTCGGTCTTGTCGGTGAGTCCGGTTCTGGCAAGACGATGACGGCGATGGCCATACTCGGCCTTCTGACTGGTGGGGCGCAGATCACCTCGGGCGAGATCCGATTCGCCGGCCGCAACCTCGTCGGGCTGTCCGAACAGCAACTTCGCCGCATTCGCGGCAGTGAAATCGGGCTGATCTCTCAAGAGCCGATGGTCGGATTCAACCCAGTTTTCAGAATCGGCACTCAGCTCGAGGACACCTTACGTCTGCATCAGGGCATGACTCGTCGCCAAGCGCGAGTTGCCGCGATCGACCTTCTACGGCGAGTTCGGCTGCCTGACCCCGCTGCTGTGGCGAGACGGTATCCGCACGAGCTCTCGGGCGGCATGGCTCAGCGAGTCGCGATCGCGCGTGCGCTCAGCGGAAACCCGACACTGTTGATCGCCGACGAACCGACCACGGCGCTCGATGTCACCGTGCAAGCAGAGATCCTCGAACTGCTTCGCGAACTCGCGCACGACGAACGGATGGCCATTCTCTTGGTCAGCCACGACTGGGGCGTCATCGCCGATGTTTGTGATCGAGCTGTCGTGATGTACGCCGGGCAAGTCGTCGAACGGGCGGGAATCATTCCGATCTTCCGTGAGCCGATGCATCCATATACGGCTGCATTGCTTTCTTCGAACCCTCATCATGCGATCCCCGGTGACGTTTTACCCACCATTCCAGGCACCGTGCCCAAACCCGGTGCGTGGCCCGTCGGCTGTCATTTTCAGGCACGTTGCCGCCTATCGACGACCGAGTGTGGAGAGGCGAAAATTCCGATGCTTCAACCAACCGATGAGCGCGAGACGCGGTGTCTTCATTTCCGTGTGCTGGCTCAGGAATCAGAGCTCGTTGAGGTGACACGTTCGTGATCGAGAACTCATCGGTTCACCGGGATAGCCGACCACTGCTCGAGGTTCGCGATCTCGGCGTCGTGTACAAGCTGGGGCGGCGTCGCCCACCGTTGCAGGCCGTCGATGGCGTGTCGCTCTCGGTCGCGCCGCGCGAAACAGTTGGAATCGTGGGGGAGTCAGGGTCGGGGAAATCGACTATCGGGCGGGCGATTCTCGGGCTGGCGCCGATCGATAGAGGCACCATCTCGCTGGCAGGTGACGACATAACTCATGCCGGCTATGGTCAGCGCCGCAAAATCAGCGCCGACCTTCAGGTGATCTTTCAAGACCCGTACAGCTCACTGAATCCGACGCGCACGATCGGACAAACGTTGTCTGAGAGTCTCATCGCCCAGGGTCATCGCAGCCGATCAGAAATCGAAGCGCGAGTAGCCACGATGCTTCATCGCGTCGGTATGTCTGAAGATGCCGCGAGTAAGTATCCCAACCGGTTCTCTGGCGGCCAGCGACAGCGAATAGCCATTGCTCGCGCCCTGATGACGCAACCAAGACTTGTCATCTGCGACGAACCCACCAGTGCGCTTGATCTCTCTGTGCAGGCGCAGATTCTCAACCTGATGCGGGAATTGCAAGACGAGTTTCAGCTGAGCTACTTGTTCATTGCCCACGATCTCGCAGTCGTGCGCCATCTTTCGCATCGCATCATTGTTGTCTACAAGGGCCAGGTCATGGAGCAGGGAGCTTCAAACACCGTCTACTCCTTTCCCGCCCATCCCTACACCCGAGCGCTGTTGTCTGCGGTTCCGGTTCCAGATCCCGTCGAGCAGGGAAGCTGGCGGGAACTGAGGCTGTCTGACGCGAGCGAAGCGCGGGCGCCTTCCGGCGAGAATGCTTGTCCTTTCGCATCTCGGTGCCCGCATGCTGTGGCGATCTGTCGCACCAGTCGGCCGGCGCTGGAGGAGACTCCGGAAGGCTCGTCAGTCGCTTGTCATCGGTGGCGTGATCTGCGCACACCGGCAACGACTGCGGTACGGAATAACGGCATTTCACAGGTGCCGCAAAGCAGCCCAAGCAACTCAATAGGAGCATGAAATGATTACGCGTGTAGGTTCGATTTCGCTCGACGTGCCCGATCTCGGAGCGTCGATTCAGTTTTTCGTTCACAAGGTGGGCCTTGAGGTCACAGAGGTAGACGGCGACACTGTTTATCTCCGTGCTTCGAACCGCCACCACGATCTGATCTTGAACAAGTCGACCACGGGAGTGACAGCTCTGCGCCACCTGAACCTCGAAGTCGAGGGCGACCTAGCGGAGCACGTTGCCCGCGCCGTGGCGGCAGGAGCGATCGATGCCGGGCCAATTCGGCACCCGGGTGTGGATGAGGCTCACCTCCTCGAGATTCCTCTGGGTTATGGAGTGAAGCTCTATTCAGGCATCGAGGAAGTACCTGAGCCGTCACCGACGGCAATCGAGCGCCCTTTCCGCTTCTCACACTTCAACGTCACTGCGCCCGACGTGGCCGCGATGGTTGAGTTCTTCGGTGCCGCTTTCGATCTCCGGCCATCCGACTGGCTTGGAAGCACGGATGACCCCTTCCTCGCTTGGCTGCACTGCCCGGTCTTCAACGCGCCTCATCACGGCGTCGCGATCCTCAAGGGCGACCCGAAGCTGCACCACATCGCATTCGATTACGAAACGGTGAGCGGGTTGGCGGATCGGGTTGACAATTACGTTGACGAATCGCACTACCTGGTGTGGGGTATGGGTCGCCACGGAACCGGAGGAAGCGTTTTTGCTTACACCGAGGATGCTTCCGGGGTGCTTGTGGAGCTCGATTCCGGCATGATCTCCATCGGGGATGATCCGCGGTGGAGTGAGCCGCGCGTCTGGTCGTTGAGTGATCAACGCGCAGTTGACGAGTGGGGCTCGGCGATTCCCGAACCGTGGTTGGCCAAGCGAACGGCTTTCATTCGCCCAACAGCGTCGGCGAACCGATCCGTCGAGGTGTGAGCGTGTATGAGCGACTTGCGCGAGCGAATCCGCAACTTCGTAGCCGAGCTCCTGAAGGCCTATGACAGGGGAGACGCAAGGAGCTTCGCGGCGCTTTTCACTGATCAAGCTCATCTCACATCAGCCGAAGGCGATGCGTACTATGGTCGCGACGAGATAGCTTCGTTTGTTTCACGGCTCAGATGTCCGGAACCCACCCGCACATCGGTCGAAGTTCTGAGGGTGCAGGAGATCGGCTCGGGAGCTTGCACGGCCCTCGCCATTGTTCGAATGAAATACGAATCCGGATTGGGCAAGAGACTCCTCGTGACGTTGAATGTCGGTGCCGGTCATGGCTCGCTTTCTTGCGTAAGTGCGTCGATGACCCGCATGAATCGAAGCTGGAGCAATGCTCGAACCTCGCGATTACCGCGGTAGCTCTAGCGGCCATGTAACCCGAGCAACTCACACAGTGCGGGCCAGGTAGTCGAACATCAGTCGGTGGCCCTCTCGCATGCCGTCGAGATCGGGATAGGTCATAAACATGTGAGGCATGCCTTCGACAACGTACAACTCGAAGTCGTGACCTGCTCGCTGTAACGCGAGCGCAAGATCGACGCTCTCGAACATGGATGAGTCACCTGAGCCTGCAATGAGCAGAATGCTGGGCAGAGCCGCTCCCTCGTCGATGTGGTAAATGGGGCTCACGCGCTTGTCGGTCAGGAGTTCCTTGTTGCCGCCGGAGTACCACTCTGCAAGGCCTGGGAAGGCAAGCACAGACGTGTTGAAGTTGTACACCCCCTCTGATCCGACGAACGCGGTGATCGTGGGCGCCTCCGGTTCTGTTTGCAGGTGCAAGATCAGTCCGAGCGCGAGTGCCGCGCCGAACGAGTCGCCCCAGAGCACGAGTCGTGAGGGGTCGCCCGCGAACTCTGTCGCGTGATCTCTCGCCCACTCGAGCGTGAACCGGAGGTCATCGTGAGCCGCTGGGAACGGATGCTCGGGAGCGAGACGGAAGTCAGGAGTGATCGCCAGGTAGCCGCTTGCTGCGACATCGCTCGTGAACCGCCGATATAAGTGTGAGCTGCCTGCCGAGAGACCATTGCCATGGGTGATGATCACAACCGGAAAGGGCCCGTCGCCCAGCGGCACGGCGATCGATGCGTTCAACGCTGGCCGCAACGGTACTTCGGCGTGGTACGACCCGATCTCCGGATCTGGACGGGCCGAGTGGTTCTTCCAGCGGTCCATGGTCTGCATGGCGATTCGCCAGCGCTCGGGAGTCGGTTCGCCCTGCTCGAGAATTGGCACAACTTCGCGGAGAAGTTCTTCATTCATCATCTCGATGATTTTCTGATCATGGTCGGAATGCATCGGCGCCTTGCCTTTCGTAGGAGGGTCGGTCCCGTGGTCCGGTAATTCATTTTCGCACACTGTACGAAAGTCTCGTAGCATGGATTTCGAACACCTGACTGGAGACGACGTGACAACACAGCGAAACGCGCGGCCGGGCCTACCCGAGCCGCTCTCGACGGGAATTCTGCAGTCCGTTTTCGCGTCGCCGATTCGACATCTCGCGTACATCACGAATGACACGGTCGCGGCCATCGAACATTTCGAGTCGATCGGGGTTGGGTCATGGACCACGTTCGACGTGCGCGACGGGGCCGTGCGCGCTTCCTTCAGCCATCTGCCCGGCTGTTCCACGCCATGGTTTGAGATCGTCGAGCCGCTGGTTGACGCTCCACCGATCTTTCCGCTTATTACCGCCGACGATCCGTGGATTTCCTTACACCATGTCGGAGCTCATCTCGATGTCGACGCGAATGCTGCGTCGAGCGAAGCGACCGAGGCAGGCCTGTCGGTCCATCGGTCACAAGTAGCGCGCGGAGACATAACCGCCGAGGTCGTCTACGTCGATGCCCGCAATGCGCTTGGTCATTGGCTGGAAGTGTTATGCCCAGCAACAACTGTCTCTCGTGAGGGCACAATGATCGGGTGAGTTCCCGCGATCGATTCGATGACCCTGACGACTTGATACGAGTAGCCGTACTCATTGTCATACCAGACGTAAAGAACAAGGTTGACGTCATTGACGATCGTCGCAAGCCCATCGACGATGCCTGCGCGATGCGATCCGACGAAATCGGACGAGACAATCTCGGGAGATTCGACGTAGTCAATCTGCTGTCGCAGGTCGGAGTGTAGCGAGACCCGCCTGAGGTAGTCATTCACCTCGTGTTTAGTGGTGGCTCTGCCGAGCGTCACGTTGAGAATTGCCAGCGAGACGTCGGGAGTGGGAACTCGGATGCTCGATCCGCTCAGTTTGCCGGCGAGTTCCGGGAGCGCTTTCGCGACAGCGTTGGCTGCACCGGTCTCCGTGATCACCATGTTCAGCACGGCCGAACGTCCGCGTCGATCACCGGGATGGAAGTTGTCCGTGAGATTTTGGTCATTCGTAAACGAGTGCACCGTCTCGACATGGCCGCGCACCACGCCGAATGCTTCGTGCAGGGCCTTGAGAACTGGAGTGATGGCGTTCGTCGTGCACGATGCGGCGGACAGGATCAGATCGGTCGGCGCAATGGTGCTGTCGTTCACCCCATGGACGATATTCTTCAGCGGCGACTTTGCCGGTGCCGTCAGCAAGACTCGAGCGACGCCGGGACTCTGAAGGTGTTGTGACAGGCCCTGCTCGTCACGCCACTTGCCGGTGTTGTCGACCACCAACGCGTTAGTGATGCCGTAGGCGGTATAGTCGACCGTCGCCGGGTTGTCAGCGTAGATGACTTGTATGCGACTTCCGTTGGCTATCAATACGTCATTCTCCCCGTCCACCGAAACTGAACCGGGAAACGGACCGTGAACAGAGTCCCGCGCCAGCAGGCTGGCTCGCTTCACGAGGTCGTTTGCCGCGCCGCGCCGCACCACGATCGCTCGCAGACGCACTCCGTGCTCGTTCCCCGCTTGGCTGATGAGGATGCGGGCTATGAGCCTTCCGATCCGACCGAAACCGTAAAGCACCACGTCGGTATTCACCTGATGCGGCGCTGTGGCGGGTGCATTGGCCAATTCAGCCGTGACGAATGCGGCGACATCCACCGTTTCAGGATTCTCGCCCACAGCAATAGCGAGTCTCGCCACGTCGACTGATGCAGGACCCGGGGACATAGCGAGAAGCGCCTCGAGCACCGTTTCCGTTTGCTCGAGGGTGACCACCTCATGACCCACCTCGGCGGCCTTGTCGTGCACGGCGATCATTTCAGAGGCGGAACGGTGCACGAGCCGCTGTCCGTGAATCGAGGTCAGGACACCATGGTCGCGGTAGAGCCGGCCGACCAGGGGGACAAGGCGCTCCGCGACCTCTTCGCGGGTAAGCCAGGCCTGTCGATGGTCGTCGTAGTCGGATATTGACATTATCGCCTGCCTTCGTTTTCGAGAGAGGAACGTACGAGTCGATAGATCGCAATCATTAGTACAGTGTACGATAGGGGCGAATGAATGATCGCTCGACTACCGACTAGCCACGATCGGTTGCACGGTCGTGCGCACCACAAAGATCTCAGCGAGGAAGCAATGGACCTGCCAAAGCCCCGAGGGTTGCTTGTTGTCATGAACGACGTGCCAGAAGAGCACGAGGACGAATTCAACCGTTGGTACAACGAAGAACACTTGCCCGAGCGCGCCGCTGCACCCGGGTTTCTCTCCGCGCGCAGATTCATTGCGATTGAAGGCGCGCCGAGATACTTGGCGATGTACGAGCTCGATAACGTCGACGTTCTCAACACGGAGCCATACCTCACGATGAATCAGACGACGCCCTGGACGACGCGCATCCGAACGCTGAGGTCGTTCCACGCCCGCAATATCTATGAAGAGATCACACCCCTTCATCTGCAGGGGTAATTCGAGCCCGCTCACGCGACGTGTCTCGGCGGTGCCGGAGACTGCAATGGTGCTCACTTAGAGGGACAGTTCCACAATCAGTCGCGCCAGGTCTGCCGGCCGACTGAGGAATGGTGAGTGATCTGCTCCGCGCATCTCGCGAGCTTCGATGCCGAATCTCTCCCGAGCCGCTCGACGCGCCCAGGTCGGATTGACGGTGTGGTCATCTGTTGGCACGATGCTTACAATGTCGATGTTCGGCCAGGTCGTCAACGGAGTCACTTCGTCGTAAGGAAGCTGTGACTGGGGGCGAAGTTGTGCAAGCGCCCACCGGGCATCCGCCTCGTCTGCCCGGTTGTAGTAGCGGTCACGAGTGTCTTTCGTGGGTGGGAAGATCATGTCGGGCTCAGCGGCTCGCTGTTGCATGAGGCTCATGCTAGGGATCGGCATCACCCCGGCCACAAAGACGAGCTTTCGTACCGGGCGCGTATTGGCGACCACGGGAATGGTGATTCCGCCGAGCGAATGACCGACAAGCACCAGTTCATCGTCGATGCCGGCAAGCGCATCGCGGACCGCTTCGGAGTATTGCAGAACGCCCGACCCCTCGTCTTCGATCGGCAGATCCATTGCGACGGCGCGGTAGCCCATGCAGTCCATGGCCCCGATGACACGCTGCCAGCTCCAGGCGCCATGACTAGCTCCTGGCACCAACCCGAAGACCGGCTTCTTCTTCATCAGCGCATTCCCTCCATCGTCGCTCGAGCCGATTTGGCGCAGCGTGCGCCAGCGGTTCGTATTTGACTCGATTGCCAAGATGAGACTACTCTCAATACTATGAGACTGCGCTCGTCAAATCGAAGGTGACGCAGAATCGATTGCGTAGTACGGTGTACGAACTGGCGAATCCTGTTCGAACACATCGTCAAGAGACCCATCAGTGTGGAAGGGGCGGATAGTGCCGAGTGACAATGACGTGCAGGTGATCGACCGCCTGAACACGGAGCTTTTTGCTCCGATGATGAGCGAAGCATCGCGCGAGCGCATCCGCACACCTGAGGGGTGGCGGGCAGCCGCAGCGATGTACGACTCGTACAGGAACGAGACCTCGGTTCCTCTTCCGGGCATAGCCTCCTACCACCCGGCGGTCGAGTTGCGACCAGGGCTCACCGCGGCGATAGCGGTGCCAGAGGGTGAAGGGCCGTTCCCCGTCTTCGTTATCACGCACGGGCCGGGCCTCACCGCCGGCAGCTCGCACCTCTACCGTCGACTCACGATGGATGTCGCGGGCAACGGATATCTCGCAATCACTCCCGACTTTCGGCTCGCGCCAGAGCATCCGTTTCCCGCCGGCTATGACGACATGCGGTTCGCTCTGGGCTGGGCGCGCGACCGCGCCGCGGAGTGGGGCGGTGACGGCGCGCGCATCGTGCTGTGGGGTGACGCGCTCGGTGCGTCTCTGGCACTCGGGCTCGTGCTCGGGATGCGTGACGAACCGGATGCCCCTGCACTCAAAGCCTTCGTCGGGGTCGAGGGGGTATACGACTTCACGTCGCCCATGCTGGCGAATGGATCATCGATCAAGTGGTACCCCGGTGACGGCGGGGAGAGCGTTCTGCGAGATAAACGGGTGAGCCCACTTCTTCACATTGAAAAGGGGATGCAGCTTCCACACCTGCTGCTCATCACCGGTAACGCGAACTATGGCGTGCCCGGAACACTCGATCTGGTTCGAAAACTGCAGGACTCCGACCTGCCTTTCGAGCTGCACGCATTGCCAGGAATGCCACACGATTTCATGACCTTTCCTGAACTCGACGGAATGCGTCACGGGCATCGCCTGCTATTCGAATCTCTGGCCCGCACGGTTTAGCGTGCGCTTCATTCAACGGAATTACGTAGAGAAATAGGAGACACACCATGAAGGCCTCGTTCTTTTCGATCGGGACGTATCGCAACAGCGTCAAAATAAAGGGATGGCCGACGGCACCCGCCCAGTGGGATCGGGAGGCCGGGCGCGAGGCGATGGAGTTCACCCTCGAACAGTACGCCCGCGCCGACGAGGTCGGGTTCGACTGGGTGAGCTTCTCGGAGCACCACTACATGCCGCTGCTGCTGCAGCCGAACCCGATGGTCATGGCTGCGGCGGTGAGCCAGGTCGTCAAGAGGGCGAAAATCGCACTGCTCGGCCCGATCGTCTCGATGAGCAACCCGATTCGCATCGCGGAAGAGATCGCGATGGTAGACGGGCTCAGCGGCGGCCGGGTGATCACGCTCTTCCTGCGCAGCGGCGGATTCGAATACGCGACCTACACCGAAAACCTGTCGGAGTCGCGCGAGCGTACCCAAGAGGCGTCGCTTCTCATCAAACGAGCGCTTTCTGAGCCACAGCCCTTCGGGTGGGAAGGGCGTCAGTTCTCGTACCGCACGGTTTCGATCTGGCCGCAAATGGTTCAGGAGGCCCCGCCGTTCTACTACTCGGGCAACAGTGTGGAGTCGGCAGAGTTCGCCGCAAAAAACAAGTTCGGCCTCGCCTGCTCATTCTTCCCACCGGAGTTTTTGGGTCAGATCGTCTCCCACTACAAAGCGGAAGCAGATCGCGCTGGCTGGAAGCCCACCCGGGATCAGCTCGTCTACCGAGGCCTCTGCGTGTTGGGTGACACCGACAAGGAAGCGCAAGAGATGGCGAAGGCCTTCACGAACCGCAACAACGACGACGATGAAACGCCTGTTGGTCAGGCATTCGGAAACCTTCAGTTCGTGGGAAGCCCGAGCACTGTCGTGGAGCAGCTACGAGAGATCCACGAAGCCGGTTTCGGCGTCGCAGATGTTCTCTTGGTCGGCAAGATGCGTGAGCACCAGTCGGTGCTGCGAGCGATCGACCTTTTTGCCGCTGAGGTACTGCCTGAAATCCGTAAGTTTGACGAGCCCGCGAAGAAGCTGCTGGAGGTTTGACGTGCCAATCAAAGACACGAGCGTGACGGAAACACACATCGACGTCGATGGATTCTCCGTCCGCGTGAAAATAGAGGGCGAAGGCCCTTCGGTCGTCATCTTGCACGGTGCCGGAGGGATTTCGGATGCTCCTGGCATCAAGCTGCTTGCTGACGGCTACCGCACCTTCGCCATAGAGACTCCTGGATTCGGTGAGTCGGCGTTCAACGGATCGTCCGATTCATTCCGGAGTCTGGCTGCCACGGTTTCGGCTGTCATTGACCAGCTGGAGATCGGCGATCATTCGGTCGTCGGAACTGGTGTTGGGGCGCGGCTTGCACTGTGGCACGCAATCGACGCTGGCGAGCACGTCGAATCCATCGTGCTGGTCTCCCCTGCTGCGATCTTGCTAGACGGGGTCCGCGCTCCCACGATTCCGCCGTCGTTGCTGCTGCGCAGCGTCAGCACGGGGCAATCGTCACCGATCGGGCTGACGTCGCCGACGACGGCCGCACAGGAAGAGCAGATCATCAAGCGGATCTTCGGCGCGGGGCGAGACTCGGAACTCGAAAAAGAGATGTCCACCCTCGACATTCCGACCCTTGTGCTCTTCGGCGACGAGGATTACCTGATCCCGCCCGCCACAGGTCGTCTCTATCGCGAGATCATGCCGAAGTCGTTCTACATCCTCGTGCACAAAGCCGGACCCTTGATCGCACATGAGCGCCCCGAGGCGTTCGCGTCGGTCGTGACTGACTTCTTGGAGTGGCGCGACCAGTTCGTCTATGGCCACAAGACCAAAGTTCTGAATCCGTAGCTACACCGTGAACAACCTTGCAGAGTGGCTAGACCTTGAAACCGGAACGGTATCCGATGCGCTGGACGCCCTGGGGCTTCCGGGTTCGATTCAGGGCATTCGCGCCGTAGTTCCGGGCTCCACAATGGTCGGCATTGCCTACACCGTGCGCTACACGCCGGCCGGATCGTCTGCCGGTTCGGTCGGGGACTTTCTCGACGACGTTCCAGCTGGCTCCGTCGTTGCGATCGACAACGGGGGCCGTCTCGACTGCACAGTCTGGGGCGGCATCATGAGCGAGGTCGCGCTTCGACGCGACCTCGCTGGCACCGCTATCAACGGAGTCAGTCGCGACACCGCCGTAGCTACCCAGCTCGGCTATCCGTTGTTCACGCGAGGTTCCTTCATGCGTACCGGAAAAGATCGTGTGCAACTCGAATCCGTGGGTGAAGTCATTTCGTTCGGTGAATGTCAGGTACGCCAGGGCGATCTGCTGATCGGCGGCCCAGACGGGCTCGTAGTGGTTCCCGCGATGCGTGCGGCCGACGTTCTAGATCGCGCGCGCGCGATCCACGATGCGGAAGCGCGCATCGTGGGTCGCGTTCGAGAGGGCCAATCGCTGGTCGACGCGCGGTTGGCCGAGGGATACCACGAACTGCAGCGCACCCGATGATGGTCGATGAAGCTCTGCGGCGGAGCGCCCTCAGTGCCGCCGCGCTACTCCGGGAGTTCAGTGCCGCGACAGTGCATGAAGCAAATGGAAGGCGGGGTGCTTTAGCGCCTCGGCTGAAGCCGTTGGTGAACGGATGGCGAATCTGTGCGCCCGTCATGACTATCTCGACCGGCCCCGGAAATAACCTCGCGATTCATCAAGGCCTCTACGCGACGCCCCCGGGCTGGGCGATGGCCGTGGCGACGGGAGGCGACGATACCTTCGGATACTGGGGTGACATTCTGACCGAAGCGGCGATAGCCCATGGTGTGGCGGGACTTGTGCTCGAGGGCGGCATTCGGGACGTTCACGAGCTCAGAGCGCTGGATTTTCCGGTCGTCTCTGGTGCGGTCGCCATCAGGGGGACCACGAAGCTCCTCGACGGTGCCTCCGTCGGTGAACCGATCAGTCTGGGTGGCATTCACGTCTCGGTGGGCGACATCCTCATCGCCGACGACGACGGCGTCGTGTGTGTAGCGCTGGCCGACGCTGTGGCCGTCGCAACGGCAGCGAGGTCAAGGGAAGTGCACGAGGAGCACATTCGCACGGCAATCCGTGCGGGTGCTCAGACGCTCGACCTCTACGGCTTTACCTCACACGACGACACGACCATCACAACAAAGGAATGACCCCCATGTCCACAGACGAACTCGCGACTGTCGAGGTCGCGGCGAGCCTCATCGCACCCGCCTTCACATACGTACCGCTATTCGCGGCGAAGCGGCGGGGCTTCTTCGAACGAAACCAGCTCGAGTGCGCTTACGACATGGTGGGTTCTGGCGATGCGGTAACAGAGGCCTTGATTCGCGGAACGATCCAATTCGCACCCAACACCCCCGAGGGCGTGTTGGCCGACCGTGCGACTGGGGGGAATCTGGTCATCATCGCCGGGCTCACTAACCGGTTGCCGTTCCGTCTCATCGGCTTGCCGCAGCACAAAACGCGGGACGCGCTTCGGGGCGGGGTGATCGGCGTCTCCTCGATGAACGAGGGAACGGTGCACGTGATCAAGGCCATGCTCTCGGCGGTCGGGCTGAGCTATCCGGAGGACTACCGTCTGGAGGTGGTCGGTACTCACCCGAAGAGGTGGGAGCTCCTGCAGAAGGGCGAAATCGATGCAGGCCTGCAGCTCACCCCCTATGACCATATTGCGGTCAATGCGGGGTATTCCGATCTTGGCGACCCCAGTGAGTTCTTTCCCGACTTCACCTTCGGAGTGATCGCGGCAGATTCTACGTGGGCCGCAGAGAATCACGATGTGACCGTGAGAATTCTCGCCTCGCTCCTGGAAGCGACCGAATGGGTGCACTCGGATCGCGCTGGCGCCGCTGACGTACTCGCCGAGGAGACGGCTACGTCGCACGATCTCGCTCTTCTGTCTGTCAATTCCATGATCGATGACGGGGTGCTGCCTCGCGATCTCCGCGTCAGCGCTGACGGTGTGCGAGCAGTCTTGAACATCATGCAAGCGAACGGTACGCTGCCCGCCGGCGCATCTCTTGATCCCGCGTGGTATGTCGACGAGAGCTATCTCGAAGAGGCTCGACGGATTCAGAAGGGAACAGTCAAGTGATCATCACTGACGACATCCTGTTTCCGGAAGGGCCGCTCTTGCTGCCAGACGGCACATGGCTGGTCACAGAAATGACGCGGGGAATCGTCACCCGTGTCTTCGCAGACGGCTCGAAGCAAGAAGTTGCGTCGACGGGCAGCCCGAACGGACTGGCGCAGACACGAGACGGAATCGTGTGGATTGCCGAGTCGATCAATCCATCGCTCATGCGCCTCGACCTGAGCACGGGCGACGTCACCACGGTTCTCTCGGAAGTCGAGGGTCTCCCTGTGCTGTGGCCGAACGATCTCTGCGTGGGGCCTGATGGGGCCATCTACGTCACAGACTCGGGCCTCCTGCGTTCTGAGTTCACAGGACCGGGTTGGCCGGAGTTCGTCGACGGCCGTGTTTTTCGATACGACCCGGCCACCGGCGAGTCATGGTTCGTCGACCGCGGTATTCGCGTCACGAACGGCATCGCCTTCGGGCCGGATGGACGGCTTTATGTCAACGAGACGGCTACGGGAAACGTATACCGGTATTCGCTTTCTGATGGACGTAAGGTCGGCGACCGCGAATATTTCGGAAACGTTCTAGACCCTCAATTCGCCGAGCCGCATGGTGGACCAGACGGCATGGCGTTCAGCAGTGATGGCCGGCTGTGGGTGGTGGTCTTCGGCTACGGAGACATCGCCGTACTCGACACGAGCGGAACTGTCATCGAGCGTTTCGTGATCGACGGCGACTTTCCAACGAATTTGGCATTCGGCGAGCCGGGACGACTCTATGTCGTCGAAACGCAGAACAACGACCTCCGAAGCTACGAGGTCGACGCCGCAGCGTTCCCGCTGCACACCTGACCAGCAGCCACTCGATGAAGACCGATTCTGGGTCAGTCCGCTGACGGAGACGGTGTCGGTCTGGTTCCGTCTTTTCTGTAGGCGACGAGGCTGTCGACAAGCACACTCCGCGGAACAGATCGATCGGCGTCCCACCAGGCCAGCACGGCGAGCGGCAGGTATGCCTCCGCGCGCGCCATGACGCTCAAATCGATATCGGAACGAACAGCACCGGCCAGCTGCATGCGACGCAGCTCTGTTTCGCGCTGCTCGACGAGCAAGGTCATCGGTCGGCCAGTCGGCCCAGCCGCCCAGAACGCGCCGATGAAGTTCGGATTCTGTTCGACGAAATCGACGAAGGCCTCGACCTCCGCTCGGTCGACTTCCGACTTGCCCGCCTCCCATGTGCTGTGCACCGCAGCCAGGCGCTTGGCGAGATCGGCGACGAGTCGATCGACGATCGCGTTGTAGAGGTCGTGACGGTCGGTGAAGTACGTATAAAAGGTACCGTTGGCGAGCCCTGCGTGCTTTGCGACGTTGGCGACCTTCACGCCCTCCAGCCCGTGTGTGGCCAGAGCATCGATTCCCGCAGCGATAAGGGCTTCCCGCGTTGCCTCACGCTGAAGAAGCCGAGCTCGCTGAGCCGTCGTAACAGTCGCCACACTCATGCGTGGCTGCGGCTATCGACGAGATCGAGTTCTCTCGTCATGCGATCAGGATGCTCAATGGGGACCACAGAAACAGCATAGACCGTCATATCATCTCCCATTGGAGGAGCGTTACCTCAGGTGTCGCATCGAAGAAGACCGCTCGAACCCGCTGGCCGAGCTGGAATGAGCCGACCTCTCCACGCAGCGTGCCGTACATGCGGGGGCCATCGTTCAGTTGGATCAGACCGACCGTGTAGGGCAGGTCGTCTGCAAACGCGGGACTGAAGGCGCGATGATATTCGGCCGTGCTCCACAACGTTCCAGTGGGCAGCACTTCGCTCCAGATGGCGCCTTCGTGCTGGCACTCCGGGCAGATCGGGCCGGGTGGCCAGCGCAGATACGAGCACTTCTCGCAGCGCTGAACGAGCACTCTGTGTTCACGAGTTCCCTGCCAAAACGGTGCAGTGAGCTCATCGGCGAGATTCGGAAGCGGACGCTGGTACTCGCTCATGATCGATCATGATTCGACAAGAGCGTCGCGGCTCCCTTGAAGAAGTCGTGGGTTTGGGCGTGCAGAGCGATGCCGGCATTCGCCACCTGACGCTCGCCCGCCTCCCCGCGCAGTTGCCGCACAGCCTCATAGAGGTGAAGCCAATTCCACATGTATGCCTCCGAGAGTTGCCCGCCATTTGTGTTCACCGGAAGAGATCCGCCCGGCCGGGTGTGGCCCTCCGCGAGAAATGGGCCACCCTCACCGACACCGCAGAATCCGTACCATTCCAGCATCTGGAGCACCCACACCGAGGTCGCATCTTGCAGGTACGCGATATCGATGTCGTGGGGGTGCAGACCCGAAGCGCCGTACAGGCGAGTCGCGATGTCCTGGATCCAGGGCCGCATCAACTTGTCGGGGTTCTGGTCGCTGCGGAGTGCGGATTGCTGAGTCATACCCACGATGTAGACAGGCGACGGCTTGAAGTCGTTTGCGCGCTCCGCACGGGTCAGGATCACGGCTGCTCCTCCGTCGGAGATCATCGTGAGATCAGCGCGCTTCAGCGGGGCGACCGTGTAGGGCATCGCCAGATAGTCATCGATGCTCAAGGGCTGACGAAAGATCGCGAGAGGATTCTTCTGAGCCCATTCGCGCTGCGCCACAGACACCCAGCCGAGCTGTTCCTCCGTCGTGCCATAGAGATAGGAATGCCGCTTCACCGCCATCGCCGCGGGCCCGGCAACGTGGGCGAAGCCCGCGAGAGAGGCCCAGTCCGCTGATCCGCCGACCGGCCGGGAGAAGCTCGCCCCAGCACTGCGCTGATTTGTTCCGTAGGTGAGAAGCACTGTGTTCGCCAGCCCGCTGATGATCGCCATGGCGGCGATATGGAGCGAGAACCCGCACGCGCCATACTCGAGAGTCGTCGAGAACGCAGGGTTGATGCCAAGCATCTGGCCGATGTTCTCATCGACTCCCGCGTGCTCGGGAGACCGCAGCGGTTTGCAGGTGACGAGACCGTCGATCTGCGACTTATCGATTCCCGCATCGGCGAGCGCCAGTACCGCTGCACGCACCGCGATCTGGTCGGCGCTCTGCCCTGGGATCTCGCCCTGTTCGGTAGCACCGACGCCGACGATTGCCGTCTTAGCGAGCGCTGTCATGGCAATTTTCTCGACTTTCGATCATGACAGGCTGGCGCTCTCCATGAATTTCACGACACCGGATGCTCGAAACGAGGTGATCTCGTCGTCGGAGTACCCCAGCTCGCGCAGCACGGTTTCGGAATCGCCGCCGAGACCGGGTGGTGTGAGATAGGGCCCACCACTCGGACCCTCGTCGGCTTTGACCGGGCTGCCCAGGGTCACGTATTCCCCGCCATTTCGGTGGGGCGCGCGCACGACCATTCCGCGATGTCGAACTTGTGGATCGTTGAGAGCCGTGTCGATGGTGTTGATCGGGGCGACGGGCACGTTGGCTTTGACGAGAGCGTCATAGATATCTTCGAGACGCCATTTTGCGAACTCTTCTTGCAGAACAGGAATCAATTCATCGCGGTGGATGAGCCGTTCTGGGTTTGTGGTGAAATGTTCGCTGTCGGCAAGATCTTCGCGCCCGAGAACCCTGCAGAGTGAACGCCACATGGGGTCCGTGTTGGCAGCAATCACGATCTCGCGGGAGTCCTTGGTCGCGAACGTGTTGTACGTCGGAATCGAGACGTGCGCACGCCCCTGGTGAGACGCGACCAGATCGCCGGTGAAGTAGTACTGCGCGAGGTACGACAGCAAGCTGACCTGCGAATCCAGCATGCTGACGTCGATGTGCTGGCCGCGCCCCGTGCGCCTGCGGTATTCGAGGCCGGCGAGCGTGCCGATGGCTGCATACAATCCGGCAGTGATGTCTCCGATCGGCACCCCGGCGCGAACGCTGGGGCCTCCCTCGGGGCCGGTCACGCTCATGACGCCGGCCAATGCCTCGACGACAATGTCGTATGCAGGCCGTTCGCTGTACGGGCCATCGGAGCCGAAGCCGCTCACCGAGCAGCTGACGATTCGGGGGTTAATCTTCTCGAGATCTGCGTAGGCGAGGCCGAGTGACGCGCGTTGAGGGGCGCGAAGATTGTCGAGAACGACATCAGCCTCGGCGATGATACGGTTCAGAATCTGTTTGCCTTCGACGCTTCGGATATCGAGCGCGATCGATCTCTTGTTGCGATTGATCGAGAGAAAGTAAGCGCTATCTTCGCCCAGAAAGTAGGGTGGCGTAGCGCGCGTCGTGTCACCCGTGAGGCGCTCGACCTTGAGCACATCGGCACCCAAGTCACCGAGTACCATGCTCGCGAACGGGCCCGCAAGAAAGTGCGTCAGGTCGACCACCTTGACGCCGGTCAAAAGTGAAGCGCGTACTCCCGACTGGATGCTCTCGTCGCCGTCTTGAGGAGATTCAACTGGCACGTTTCTTTCCTTACTGTTGTTGTTTCTAAATCGGGTCGACGGTTGTCACGCTGTCGATGGCGCCCGACTCGGACTCCTGGCTCGCGACCCAGCGCAAATGTTCGTGAACGGCAGCTTCGAACTCCTGGGGTCGCTCCAGGTGCATCATGTGCGGGCCGGGCACCAGAACGAGCCGGGATCCGGGGATCTGGTGTGCCACACGCTCGCTCGCAACCATTGGTACCGAGGCGTCGTCGGTAGCGTGAACCACGGTGGTGGGAATGTTCAGCTGGTGCAGTCGGGGAAGAGAGTCGTCTGACGCGAGCGCCCTCCACGAGGCGGCAAATGCGTTCGGGTGAGCGTTGACGAGCTGACTTCGGGCGTAGGCCACCGCGGGTGTGTCGGCCGTCAGCGCCTTGTCGGTGAACCATCTCTGCAGTGTGGAATGCACCACCCCCGTCATGCCGACGCGCTCAGTCAGCTCAGCGCGGTCCCGCAGTGGACCCCCGCCGACGCCGTCTCCCGCCGATGCTCCAGCGGTGAGAAGCGATCGCACCCGATTGGGCCAGTGCAGCGCGAGCTGCCGCGCGACGTAGCCGCCCATCGAGACTCCGACGACATCCAGCCGACCGGGAACTGAATCGACGACATCCGCCGCCATGGCTCGAAGCGTCAGGGCGTCGTCCGGTTCAGCGCGACCCCCATGCCACAGCAAGTCGTAGCGCACCGCGTCTGCCAGTTCTGACGACGAGAGGAATTGCCAGGATCTGCTGTCGAGCCCGATGGAATGGAGCAGTACGACGGTCATTGCTGATCTCCACTTCCTCATATCAAGCGACAGTGTTGGATGGCGCAGATGACCAGCTCGACGATCCCCGGATGGGCTCGCACCTTGCCTTGACGCTATCCTCGATTGAGCATACTCTCACTTCTCTGAGAGATCTCTTTTTTAGAATCGATGACGAAAGGCGGTCCCGGATGTCGGATGCCGAAGAGAATGTGGCCGCTGTGGTGGACGAAGCGGGAACGATTCACCTGCCCGCTCGTTCAATCCCGTTGCCAGCCTTTTTGAGCCCCGAAGCAAAGCGCCTGCTTTCGTTTGCGCACGCGCCTCGAACGGTCTACCCGCCGCTGCACGACCGTGAGGCGTGGCGCGTCTTCATCGCCGAGCACAACGAACGTTCCAAGCCGATGTTCGAAGCGATGCTGGAGAGGGCGCTCGATCGCGCGTCAGTCGAAAGCACGTCGATGAATGGCGTGACGGTGGAGGTGGGAACACCAAATAATCGACGCGGCGACCGTGTATGGGTGAACGTTCACGGTGGGTCGCTGGTCAACGGCGCCGGCATCACCGCTCGAACGTTCGCCGGAATGCTCGCTGCGCAGTGGGGCAATGTCATCTATGCGGTCGACTACCGAGTTCCGCCCGACCACCCGTATCCCGCCGCGATAGACGACGTCGTCGCGGTATACCGCAGCGTTCTCGAAGATCACCCTGCCGAGAACATCGTCGTCAATGGCATGTCCAGCGGCGGCAACACCGCCTCGGCGGCCGTGCTGAAAGCACGCGACCTCGGTTTGCCGCTGCCGGGGGCGCTCGTGCTCGAGACGCCCGAAATCGATCTGACCGAATCGGGCGACTCGTTTCATACGCTCCGAGATCTCGATCCGATGCTCGGGCAGGGCCTGCCTGAAACCATCGCCCTGTACGCAGACGGCCACGATCTCGCCCACCCGTACCTCTCGCCGCTTTTCGCCGACTTCGGCCGTGGATTCCCACCGACCTACATCCAAAGCGGAACTCGCGACATCTTCCTATCGAACGCCGTTCGACTTCATCGGGCCTTGCGGAACGCAGAGATCGACGCTGAACTGCATGTGTGGGATGGCGCTCTGCACGTCGGATTCGGTATCGCTGGTATTCCGGTCGATGCGCCCGAATCCGCAGAAATGCAGACAGAGCAGGCTCGCTTCCTGAACAAGCACGTACCCTGAGGCCTCGCGACCTGATACTCAGGCGGTCGCCGTGACCGCCTGAGTATGAATCTCGTGAGTGTGCATGACCTCGAGCACGGACTCGGGGCTCTCTACGCGCCAGCCGGCATCCCCGACCAGACCCAGCCATTCGGCGCGCGGAACGATCGTCTTCATCGGAGCCGAACCGCCGAAAAAGGCGTTCCTCCTTTCACGGACCTGGGTGGGGTCAAGCCCTTCGTTGCTGGCTTCGATAGTGAGGGCGAGCCTGCTGCCAGGCCGCGCTCGGCTGAAAAGTGACGCGAGCAGCCGGGCATTAGCCCACGGGCTCAACGTGGCGTTCAGCTGCTCACACATGAAGAACGTGGGCGCGGTGAGGTCGTGACCCGCGGATGTCAAAGCCACAGCGACATCGTCGACTTCTAAGTCCAAGCCGATGGGGCGAAGCTGAGTCACATCTGCGCCCATCCGTTCGAGGCGGCTGTTCTTGTCGACGATGACCTCGGGCAGATCCAACTCGAAATAGGTGACGGCGGAATCGCGGAAACGAAGTGCTCGGTCGTCGTAACCAGCGCCGCAGTTGACCACCTGGGTGATGCCAGAGGCGAGTGCCTTCAGAACTTCGTTGTCGAAGAAGTCGCTGCGAAAGCCCGTCAACGGACGCATCTTCTCGAGCATTTCGGGATCGATCGGGCCGCCGAACGGCTGCATGCCCTGTACGAGAGCGATCTGAGCTTCCGCATCTCCCTCTCGAGTGTGGGGCCTGTTCAAGATCGAGCGACCGAGAGCCGCCACCTGTCGAATCTGGGGCATCCCGAATGCGCCGAAATCTCCATCTTTTGCTCGTTCATCTGTCATACGTACACTGTACTAAAGCGCGAGCGGCTCTTTAGCGTTGACGGCAATTGTTGAATGAGAGTAGTCTCAATGGAATGAGAAGAGGTTCGACTTATAGTGCCGCGGCGTGGCACAAGCACGATACGGATTCTTCAGACAAACGATTGGATCAGCATGAACACGTCGTCCGAGGCCCTCATCGGTGCAGATGCGAAGAACGGACCAGCAGCAATTGATCCGCTGCAGTTTCGTCGGGTTCTCTCCCACCTACCCACCGGGGTGACGGTTGTCACAGCTCACGGAGAGTCCGGCCCCATTGGCATGGCCGCGAATTCGGTTACGTCGGTGTCGCTCGAGCCGCCTCTGATTCTCATCTGCCCTGCTAAGTCTTCATCGACCTGGCCGAAGATTCAGCAGGCTGGATCATTCTGCGTGAACATCATGGCTCGTCACCATGAAAGTGTGACCCGTCAGTTTGCGGCTCGGGATGCGGACCGATTCGTCGGCGTAGGCTACACCAATCGACCCACCGGCCCTGCGCTGAGTGACGCTGTCGCGTGGATCGAATGCGTTCAGGAGAACGAATACGACGCGGGCGACCACACGATCGTCGTGGCGCGAGTCGTGGCAATGGAGGCTGCGACCGGGGGAGATCCACTCGTCTTCTTCCGCGGCAGCTATGGTTCGTTCTCAGTGCCGTCCGCCGACTAGGTCGGCGCACTTATGGGATGGACTCTACGACCGCAGGCAGTCGGTGTCTGGGTGAAGATTCCGGCCGTGGAGGTCGTCGAGGTGCTTGCCGCGGCCGGCGTCGACTTTGTGGTGATCGACCGCGAACACGGTGCGATCGATCTTCACACGATGACTACACAGCTGGCGGTAGCTCGGGCACTCGGTTTGCCGGCGTTCGTCAGGGTGCCGGCCGCTGTGCTGGCAGAGGTGCAACCTGCGCTTGATGCTGGAGCAAGCGGAGTATTCTTGCCACACATCGACGACGCAGCAATCGCTCGCGCCGCAGTAGACGTGTGCCGGTTCCCTCCAGTCGGTCATCGACACGGAAGCCCGACGACTCGGGCCGGCGACTGGGGATCCATCGGCATGGCCGAACTTGTTCGGCGCGGTAACGAGCAGGTCATGGTGGTCGCTCAGATCGAAACACCGCAAGCCGTGACCAACATCGACGACATCGCCGGTGTCGGCGGCCTCGACGCCCTCTTCATCGGGCCGTTCGACTTGTCTTTGTCGAGTGGGCGCTCCGTAGACCATCCGGACTTCATCGCAATGGTTTCGAGGGTGGAAGACTCCGCGCGGATGAAAATCCCGCTCGGCGGCGCGGCGCACGGGCATGACGCCGCCCGGCGTTTGGAGGCACGCGGCTACGACTTCACGATGATTGGTGCCGACACAACGCTCCTCGGAGATAGTGCGCGAGTGCCCAGTGCGGGTCGACAGTCATGACACATGTGACGCCGGGGGCGGCGGCCGCGGCTCCGTTCCTTCAAACGACAGCGCTCGGTGACAGAGCAACTCTGAGCGCGCACGTACAGACGCTGGTGACTGACTTGTGGTTCGAGATCGACCACCATGGCGGGGAGAATGCGTACACATACTTCACACCCGATGCCGAGTTGCGTTTCGCAAACGCGATGTTCACCGGCGCCGAGCAGATCAGGGGTGCGTATCGAGACCGTGCCGCCCGTGGTGCGCGCGTATCTCGCCATCTCGTATCGAATGTGCGTATTCACGATGTGAGAGACGACTCCTTTCGCGCGGTCTCGGTTCTCGTGTTGTATGCAGAAGACGGCGAGATTCCTCGCACGCTCACCACGCCGGTCCTGGTCGCCGATGTCGTCGATGAATTCGTCTTTTGGGACGATCGGTGGCTCATTCGCTCGCGATGGATCAACTACCTTTTCATCGCCCCGACAACCGAACTCGCAGTTCCGCGAGAGTAAACCCCTCGATATGACCGGAAGGTCGTGCACCATCGCAGCTACAGACGAGTTCGCGGTTCGACCCGTGACATTCTTCGAATCGACTGCAATGCCGCAGCCGCAAACGAGCGAGCGTCACTGGTCGCACTCTGTTCGGGCCCAGAACTTCCTTGTGATTCTCACCTGGGCAGACGAAGGCGAGGTGCTGGATGAGCTTCCCACCGTCGACGAGTTCGCACTACTCGTGCTCGACGGCACGGTTGCCGACATTTCTCATGATTCTGGCCAAGAGGGCCAGGCCGTCGGTCCGGCCCTCGTCATTGCACCTGCGGGCGAAACGACGATTCGCATTCGCCGCGCCGGATTTATCGTTCGCGTGATCAGTGCCCGAAACGACGTGGTCATGACGGCCGTCAACGCCGAGACCTACGCCACTGCAGACCCTGCGATCGCGCCGATACCGTCGGCGCCGTACTTCGTTGGTCCTGAGACTCTTCGCTTCATCTCTGTCGAACACGTACCGGAAATTGCGGGCCGTCTGGGGCGCATCTATCAAACGGACTCGTTGATGATCAACTGGTTCGCTCCGCAGGATGGGCCACGGAACACCGACGAACTGTCGCCCCATCACCACGACGACTTCGAGCAGGTCTCTCTCACGCTCGGTGGCGACTTCATCCACCACATCAGGGTGCCCTGGACGAAACGGCTGCGTGACTGGCGCCCTGACGAACACATTCAGGTCGCCAGCCCGTCGGTGACCGTGATACCGCCGCGCAACATCCATACCACCCGCGCAGTCGGCAGCGGGTCACACCTTCTCGTTGACGTCTTCGCACCGCCGCGAACCGACTTCTTGAGCAAGGGGTGGGTTCTCAATCAGGCCGACTACCGTTCGACCGCGCGATAGGTTCCGAAGTCATGATCTTCACGAAGTCAGAGCAGGAGCGCCGGTGGAGCGCCACGCGACAGCTGATGCAGAGCGAGAAGCTCGACGCCATCGTCGCTCGCGGCACGGCCGCCGCAGACGACGGCCAGGGCCACTATCGCTGGTTGACGAGCGAGGGTCCGTTGGCCGGCGACAGCCTGGTGGCGCTCACCTCCGACGACGCCGCGCTGTTCTCGCGCGGTGGGCCACCCGCGCAATGGGCGGAAGCCTGTTCGTGGTTCGACTCGGTGGTGAGTGCCGCCAGTATAAACGCGGGTGGGCTGCGCGATGCGGGGCTGCCGCAGGCGGCCGCGGCTTGGCTGAAGCCGCGACATGTGCGACGCCTCGGTGTCGCCGACCTTTCGACGTTCCCTCACGGTGCCATCGAAACACTGCGCGATCAGCTGCCCGGGGTGGAGTTCGTCGAGGTCGGGCCTGCCTTTCTGCTCCTGCGCAATGGCAAGAGTGCAGAAGAGCTGGAGGTCATCCGGCAGAGTGCCGCCATCGCTGACGACGTGTGGGCACATGTCAGAGATTTCGTCGCGGTGGGCCGCACCGAGATAGAGGTCCTTGCAGATATCGAGCACATGCTGCGCCTAGCGGGTTGCGTGGGGAGTTTTGACGTGGTGATGCACCTCAACCGCGGCGTCGAGTACGATCGCATACCGTCGAACCGTCGATTGCAGCAGGGGGACGCAGTTCTTCTCGAGGTCTCGCCGCGCTTGCATGGCTATTTCACTCAGCTCGTCAGCGTTATCAGCCTCGGCGCCCCGACCGACGAACTCGCTCACGCGTTCGAAGCCTCTACGACCTCACGGGCCGTCGGTGCTGAGCATATACAGCCCGGCATTGACGTGCAGGCAGTCTCACGGCAGGTAGCCGACTGCGTGTCCGAGTTCGACGTGCGCCTATCGGGGCCGGTCTTCGGTCACATGCTCGGTCTTGAACTCGAGGAACCACGCATCGGTGCGAGCTCCTACCCGCTTGTGGTCGGGTCGACCTTCGTCTTCCACCCGGTGATCACCACCCCGTCTTACCCGTTCGTGTTGCGGGGCGACACATTCTGCGTGAACGAAAACGGCGCAGAACGACTCAATCGACTGCCGGAACACATCATCGAAATCTAGGGGCACGTTGCTCGAACGGATGCGGTCAGCTGCTCATTGCGGCTCGACGGCGACGTTTAGTACACTGTACGAATGAGCAATGAAGCCACCAGAACAGAGGAAGTCGTGCAAGAACCCGAGCGGCGCGGATTCGGCACATTCGGTGTGCCTGAGGTCAGGCAGGTGGTCGCTCTCGGCCGCTCGATCCTCGACCGCCTGCACAGTCCGGAAGGAGACGCGGATGCCCAGCGTGCCCTGGTCGAAGGCATGCAGCCGTTCGGCTCTCCGATGGCCCCGGCAGCGCTGGAGCAGATGCGCCCGCTCATGAGCTTTCGGAGCGACTTCTTCGACCAGGAGCTGATCGACGCGCTGGCCGGCGGACTGACTCAGGTCGTGAACTGCGGTGCGGGATACGACGATCGGGCACTCCGCTTTCGCGATTCTGCCGTGACGTACTTCGAGCTCGACGTACCGGACGTCGTCATCGACAAGAAGGAGCGCCTCGAACGGATCGGCGCGGACACCGCGCGTTATTCGCTGGCCGGAGTCGACTTCGAAGTCGACGGCATCTCGGAAGCGCTGGATGCCCTCGGTCATGACCCTCTGAAGCCGACGCTGTTCATCTGTGAGCACCTATACGTTTTTCTGACTGAATCGGCGGTCATCCGTCTCTGCGAAGGCCTTTTTCGCCGAGCGGCGCCGGGCAGCAGACTCGTCGCCACGATCGAAGTCAGCAACGACGGACTCGACCCAGCAGAGGTGCTCGTGTCGAGCAACTCGTTGTTTGGAGGCACCGCCCCCTTGAAGACGATTCTTCCTCGCGCGGAATGGCTGTCGCGACTCGACGAGGCTGGCTGGCGGGTCGACAACCCTGACGTGGTGCGCACGATCAACCACACCGACCAGATTCAGACCCAGGAGGTCGCCGCCTCGGTCTGATAGGCGGGCAGTTGCCCGAATCCAATCCCCTCGTATCAACGATGCTCATGAGAGATGAATATGCCGAGTTCACACGATGCGGCCTACGCCGCACTCCTTCACGAGGAGTATTGGAAGCCTCTCTTCGAGCACCTCTCTGCCGGCCCATCGACCCCTGACCGCTGGCGATCGGGTATCGAAACGGTGGACTCGTGGAGAAATGAGAGTTCGGCACCTCCTCCCGAAGTGAAGTCCTACCATCCGGAAGTCGAGTTGCGATCCGGGCTCAACGCCGCGATTGCGGTTCCCAAGGGAGACGGGCCGTTTCCGGTATTCGTCATCACGCACGGCCCCGGCCTCACTGCCGGTAGCTCACGGCAGTACCGGTATCTCACACAGTTCATCGCGTCACACGGGTACGTGACGGTCACTCCCGACTTTCGGCTGGCACCCGAGCATCCTTTCCCGGCCGGATTCGACGATATGCGATTCGCGCTCGAATGGGCTCGAGATAACGCGCACGACTGGAACGCCGACCCGTCACGCATCGTGCTCTGGGGCGACTCTCTGGGCGCGGCGTTGGCCCTCGGGCTGCTACTCGACCTGCAAGACAGACCGGGAGCGCCTCGAGTCAGCGCATTCGTCGGTTCTGAAGGGGAGTACGACCTCAGCGCACCGGCCATGGCGAACGGCAATTCGGTCAAATGGTATCCGGGCGAGGGCGGAAAGGCTGTCTTGACCGATCGGCGGGTCAGCCCACTGCTGCATATCGCGAGGGGTGCGAAGCTGCCCCCACTGCTGTTGGTCACAGGCTCCGCGGGGGCCACTCTGACCGCAACTCTCGATCTCGCGAGGAAGCTGCACGAAGAGGACGTGGAGTTTCAATTGCATACGATCGCCGGTATGGGGCACGACTTCATGAAATTCCCCGAGCTGGAAGGCATGCGCGAGGCACACGAGCTCATGTTCGATTTTTTGAGCCGCGTTGTCTAGCTTCGCGGTGTCTCAACAACTCTGAAGCTCGCCTCCGCGGCGTCGATGAGCGACAGATCGGAGTACCGAGGGCCGACCAGCCCGAGGCCGACCGGGGCGAAGGCGTCAGAGCCAGGAACTCGGACAGACAGCGCCGGGACGCTCAGCCCGGGTCGGCCGCCGATCGCCGCGATGCACGTCAGCCGAAGGGTGCCGGCCCGCACCACTTCGATCTGCTCGACCGTCGCTCTGAGCGATGGTGCGGCAGACGACGCAGACGGAAGAAGGAGAATTCGATCTCCGAGCACCTCGTCGATGCGTGCCCGTGCATCCTCGAGCGCACTGCGCGCAGAAGCTTCTTGCCGGCCAGAGATCGTCGCCGCGAACGCGAATCGGGCAGCGATGTCTGGCCCGAGGGCTCCTGGGTGTTGGGTGATCCACTTGCCGTGCGTTCGCCAGACCTCCGCCGCTTGTATGGTTCGAAAAATTGTCATCAGTTCGTCGGGATCACCCAGTTCGACAGCTTCCCCATGTGCGAGCTGCTCGAACGCGTCGCGCACGGCGGGTTCGGCATGCGCAGTGATGGCGGGAGCAGTCACGAACTCCCGCAGAGCGGGCCGCTGGGCGCGCAGATCGACGGATGCGCTGGCGGCCGCCCGAAGCGTTTCTGGGGCAGCCGTCAGCCACCCCGCGGCGTCGAAAGAGGGTGCCATGGCGACGGTGTCGCGCAGCGAGACGGCATCGTGAGTGCCTCGGAGTCCCCACAGTCCTTGATACGACGCCGGCACGCGAACCGATCCTGCGGTGTCAGTACCGAGGCCGATGGACGCTTGTCCCAGCGCAACGGCAGCCACCGGGCCGCTCGAAGAACCTCCCGGAATCGCGTGAGGCACCGCCGGATTCGGGGGTGTGCCGTAGTGAGAGTTCGTTCCCGCCAGACTGTAGGCAAACTCGTCCATGTGTGCGATTCCGGTCACCGACGCGCCTGCGGCGAGCAACGCTGTTACGGCCGGCGCTGTCGCGAGGGCGGGCGCGGATTCGGCCAGGTACTGTGGCACGCCGGCGCCTACCGCGAACCCCGATATCGAATAGAAGTCTTTCACTGCCACAGTCTCGCCACGGAGAGTCCCCTCGGCGGCACCTGCGACAAGAGGCGAACCGACAATCCGCCACACCGTTCGATCGACTCGATCGACGTGAGGCTCGGGCGTACCGGTCATGGCTGGGCATCCTTCACTGTAGGCAGGGGTGGCTTATAGTGTTGCATACCAAATGAGACTAGTCTCATTGTCAATCGCGACGCAGTGTGGCGGAACCGAATCGAAGGACGTAGATGGTGGATCACCGATTGCGCGACGAGGCCCGAGCGGCGTCGTCCTGGAGAATCTCAGACGATCGCAGAAAGCCGCAATGGAGGTCGTAGGGCGCTATCGCATCGCAGTCGATATCGGCGGGACCTTCACCGACTCGGTTGTGGAGTCGGCCGACGGGCAGGTCTGGTCTGCCAAAGCTCGAACGACGCCTGACGACCCCTCGCGCGGAGTACTTGATTCCGTGCGTGCCGTTGCTGACAGCATGGGACTGACCTTGGGTCGTCTGCTCGCCGCCTGCCAGACGTTCCTGCATGGCTCGACGGTTGCTACCAACATCATGATCACCCGTACGGGAGCACGCACCGCCCTGCTCACCACGCGCGGTCACGAAGACGCCATTCGCATCGGCCGTGGGCGACAACGCGTGGCGGGGTTATCCGAGTCGGAGATCACTCACATCACGCAGCACAGCAAACCTCGTCCGATCGTGCATCCGCGTGATGTCGTCGGGGTCAAGGAACGCGTCGACGTCGACGGCACGGTCGTCGTATCCCTCGACGAAGAACACGCTCGACGAGAACTCACCCGACTCGCTGCGCAGGGCGTGCAATCCGTTGCGATCAGTCTGCTCTGGTCGATAAGCAACCCGGATCATGAGCAGCGGTTGCGCGACATCGCGCTCGAGGTGATGCCGGAGGCGTTCGTATCGATCTCGTCAGAAGTTGCGCCGGTTCTGGGCGAATACGAACGAACGACGTCCACCGTCGTCAACGCCTACGTCGGGCCCGCGGTGGCACGGTACATCGGCCGCCTCGAACTCCTGTTGGCTGAATTCGAGCTGACGGCTCCGATTGTGTACACACTTGCCGACGGTGGGCTGGCCGACGCCGAAACCGTGAAGCGCCGGCCTCTGGCGACGCTCGACTCTGGCCCGGCAGCGGGTGTGCTCGGAGTCGCGGCCCTCTCGGACACCCTGACCAGTAGGAATCTGCTGTGCTCGGATGTCGGCGGTACGACATTCGACGTCGGCGTCGTCAGTTCGGGCGTCGTGGAGCACGACGCGTACCCGGTCGTCGATCAATACGAGCTGCGGCTGCCGAAAGTGCTCATCAAGTCGGTCGGGGCAGGCGGCGGCAGCATCGCGCGGCTTGACGCGAGGGGTGTGCTGCGGGTCGGCCCACAGAGCGCGAGCGCATCGCCCGGCCCGGCTTGCTACGGCCTCGGCGGAACGGCGCCCACGGTCACCGACGCCTACCTGGTTCTCGGCTTCCTCGATCCTTCCGCTCCTCTGGCTGCCGGAATCGTGCCCAATCTCGAGGCAGCGCGCGCGGCCCTGATGGCCCTCACGTCAGATGAGCGCCCCAGTGTCGTCGACGTCGCGGCCTCGATTGTGCGCATCGCAGAGAGCCAAATGGCCGACCTGCTTCACCGGGTCACGATGGAGCGCGGAGTCGATCCTCGCGAGTTTGCGCTCGCCGTATATGGAGGAGCTGGTCCGCTCTTCGGCCCTGCCATTGCCGACAATATCGGCATCGAGACCGTGCACATCATGCCGAATCCAGGCTCGTTCTCGGCGCGCGGAATGCTGAAGACGGCGCTGAGCTGGACTGCGGAGTCGTCGTTCCTCGCGAAACTGCCGCTCACCGACGATCGCGTTGGGGATTTGCGTGATTGCTCGTCAGAACTCGCGGCGGAGGTCACGAAAACCTTGTCGCGGCATGTCTCCAGTGACCGCGTCAGCCTTCGAGTCTCGGTCGGCATGCGATTCGCATTGCAGTCGCACTCCATCGACATTCCACTCGATCTCAGCCGCGCGTCGCTGACCACGGAACTCCGGGCGGCGTTCGTCGCGCGGTACCGGCAGTTGTACGGGCCGAACAGCATCTACGAACCAGGGACCATCGAGATCTCTTACGTGCGCGTGATCGGTTCGGTTTCAGCGGATCAGGAGAACTCGGTGATGCAGGAGGCGAAGCCACGAAACGGGAACACTCAGGTGACGCAGACGCGACCGGTTTACTTCGCTGCCACCGGTTGGGTGCAGACGAGCATTCTGCGCGAAGGTGATTTCCTTGACGGCATGACCGTGACGGGGCCGACGATCGTGCACGGCCCGGGCGAGACTCTCGTCGTACCGCCGGGCTGGCTCGGCAGCTCCACCAACCGGCTCGTTACTCTCCGAGCCTCTGGCCGAAGTCGTGCCGCCGATGCCGTGTCCAAGCGGAAGGGGGCGACGCGATGATCGATGACGTCACATTCGAGGTGATGCGACACCGGCTCTGGGAGATCAACAACGAGATCGGGGTTCTTGCAGCCCGCATGGCAGCGACCCCCGCGGTCTACGAGACGGGCGACTACAACACCGGGCTTCTCGACCGCCATGGGCGCGGAGTGTTCTCGGGCGTGGGCGTCATCAGAATGGCAACGGTGCTCGACCTGGTCGTGGCGAGCGTGAAATCGACGTTCGGCGAGTCGATCGGACCAGGCGATGTCTTCCTCACGAACGACCCGTTCGCCGGCGCCTTGCATGCAATGGACGTCGCTGTGGTCGCTCCGGTTTTCGTCAGCGAGGCGCTGGTGTCGTGGACAGGAATCGTCTTTCACGAGCCCGACGTGGGCGGCCCCACCCCCGGATCGTGGTCAGTCGGCGCAACGGATGCCTACCAGGAGCCCCCATTGATCCCACCGCAGCGCATCGTGCTTCGAGGCGTGCTGCAGCGAGACATCGAGGCAGCGTTCCTTCGCAACTCGCGAACACCAGAGGCCCTGGCTATCAATCTCCATGCCAAGATCGGGGCCCAAGAGCTGGCTCGCGTGCGTATCTCCGAGGTGATCGAAGAAATCGGCATCGACGACTATGTCGCTCTGCTCGAACGAATCCTTCACGACGTGCGTTCAACAGTGCGAGAGCAACTCGCAGTGATGCCAGACGGGGAGTGGCAGGTGTCGACCTACATCGACCACGACGGAGTGACACCAGCGATCTACGAGCTAAAGCTGACGGCTCGAAAGCATGCCGATCGGCTCGTTCTCGACTTCACAGGAACAAGCCCCCAAGCTCCTGGCCCGATCAACTGTGCCTGGAGTGGCCTGGTCGCCGGCATCTTGGAGGTACTCGTGCCGCTGTTCTGCATCGACCTGCCGTGGTCGCATGGAGCTGTTGCAGAGTGCTTCGAGATCGTCAGCGAGCCAGGCACGATCAACAATGCCACCCATCCCGCACCGACCAGTATGGCGACCATCAACGCCTGTCAATCGACGAGCGATCTTGTCTGGCAGGTTCTGGCCATGATGAACGGCTGGGTATCTTCGCGTCGAGCCGAGGTGATCGCGGTCGGCTACGCCGGTGCGAACTCGGGGGTGTCGAGCGGACGGCTGGCAAACGGCTCGCCCTTCGTGCTGTCGCTCTCCGGACTCGGCGGGGGCGGCGCTCGATTCGGGCACGACGGAGTCGACAGTGGCGGAAACATCATTGCGCCGATCTTCGCCATACCCAATGTCGAGCGGCTCGAAAGCCTCTCGCCGCTGCTCTGGCTGTGGCGACGGGAACTCCCCGACAGTGGCGGTGCGGGCGAATGGCGCGGCGGTATGGGCGTGGAATTCGCTGTCACGCTGAGGCCGCCCGTCGAGCAAGCCGAGGTGACGGTATTCTCGACCTCGTGGGCCGTGCCCGCTACGCGAGGAGCACACGGAGGTTTCCCGGGTGGGCTGCAGAGCAACGTCTTCTTCAGCGGCGTGGATGTTCCGAGCATATTGGCGGGAGACGGGTTTGCGGATGCCCTGCAAGCGGGTAGCGCGCACGAACTCGTTGGAGCGGGCAAAGCGAGACTCATCCTTGGTCCGGGCGATGTGTGGCTGAGTGAGGCGTCGGGCGGTGGTGGCTTCGGGGATCCGCGTGCGCGCGATGTGCAGGCGATTCTCGACGATGTACTCTCCGGTCGTGTCACGGCAGCACACGCTCTCACGGGCTACGGCGTGCAGATCACGAACGGACCGGACGGGCCTGTCGGCGTCCGCGCGGAGGAGCTTTCGCCCCTCCGTGAGCTGGAGACATCCGCGCTCAGCGGCTCATTCTTCGATTTCACCGACGGCAAGTACCAATGCCGGCGTTGCTCGACTCGATTCGATACGCCGACCGCGGCTCGTCGTTCGCTGTCGTTCGCACACGCCTCTCCGGTCAGTCGGTGGTCGGATGGCGCAGGCTTCGGCTTAGCTGTGCTGTCGTGCCCGGGGTGCACCGCCATATTCCGCGTAGACGTGCACCGGCCTGGCTCGACGGAGGGAGATACCGCCGAACATCTGGCATCGAAAGGGGAGGGTGTCGCGTGAGGATCTGCCGGTTCACTTCGGGTCGTTCCGCTCCTAGCTGGGGAATCGTCGAGAACGACCTCGTGTTCGAGCTCACGGGTGATCCGTACGATTCGCCTCTGCGCGGAGAGCTGGTCGGGGCGCTGAGCGACGTGTCGCTTCTGGCACCCACAGTGGCATCCAAAGTCGTCTGTGCGGCAAGGAACTACCGCACCGACGGTCATGTCCAGAGTGACGAACCAGCGTTCCCCGTTCTGTTCGGCAAATACCCCAACTCGATCATCGGGCCCGACGCGCCGATTGAAATCCCGACGGGGGCGTCATCGGTGTCGTTCGAAGGCGAGCTGGCCGTCATCATTTCTCGTTTGGCTACGGCAGTGCAGCACGATGACGCGAAAAACTACATTGCCGGGTACACCTGCGCGAACGACGTGACCGTGAGTGAGTGGATGTCTCCCGAGCCCCAGTGGCTCGAGGCGAAGAGCTCAGACACGCTCTGCCCGCTCGGCCCATGGATGGAGACTGAGCTCGATACCGATTCTGTTCGTATTCGCACCTCGGTCAACGGAGAGTCGAGACAAGATGGCACAACCGCGGGCCTCATTTTCACCGCCGAGCAGATCGTCGTGCACATCACGAAAACGATGACCCTCTACCCGGGAGACGTTATTCTCACGGGTACTCCCGCCGGAGTGGGCAAGATGTACGGGGGCGACGTCGTCGAGGTGCAGATCACCGGGCTGGGCACACTGCGCAACCCGGTGATCTGCCGATGATGGTGCGGGCTAGATCGTTGCCGTCAGAAATTGGGTCTGGATCTGAGCGGTCTGGCCGTCGACGGGAACTGCGAAGTGATCGACGGCAGTCAGAATGCCGACATCTTTCACTGTCCACCCGCTGTCTGCGAACAGGGTGAGCCAGGTCTCGCGCGAAAGAATCGTGTGCAGAGGTGAAGTGCCTCCGAACATGACCTGGTCTGCCGTCGATAGCACCTCGGCGCTGTCGAAGCCCTCCGGATGCACCTCGGCAGTCACGGCCAGAACGCTTCCTGGCGCGGCACTGCCCGCCATCCCCGTGAGCAGGATTTCGACATCGAGCTGCTCGAGGAAGAGAAAGAGATGCTCCGCGAGAAAGAGTGAAGGCTTGCTTCGGTCGTGGCCGGCTCGGTTCAGAACCTCGCCGATGTCGTCGATATGGAGATCGGCTGCGGCGAGCACGAGCCCCGTCTGATCGGCTCCAGCCTTCTCGAGCTGAGAACGCTTTTCATCGATCACGTGCGCAAGATCGATCTCGAAGAACGTGACATGTGGATCGCGGAAGCGAAGTGCGCGGTCGTCGAAGCCGACACCGATGTTCACAATCTGCGTGACGCCGCTCGTGATGGCATCGACCACGAGCTGATCGAAGTACGGTGCGCGCGGAGCGAGGAGGTCGAGCAATGCTCCGCCGATCTCAATGGGTGTGCCGTCGTCGCCAACCGCTTGCATACCGAATACCAGTGCGCGCTGCGCATCGGGATCTCCGCCTACGGTGTGGGGCCGTCCGGGGAGTTCGGCGCGGCCGATCGAGACGAACTTACGGATCATGGTCAAGGTCGGGTTTTCTTCGGACATGGCGTTCTCCTTTGTATTCTTCATGAGGATCTGTGGTTACTCGGCATGCTGGGCGATGCGCTCCAGCAGGGTCTGAAGGGTGCTGCGCTCTGTCTCGTTCAGCGGTGCGAGCAAGCTGTCGTCGACACCGGCCATCGCTGAGTCGAGCCCTTGGATCAGAGCGGCTCCCTCGGGCGTCGCGAACACGCGTTTGCTGCGATCGTCTCCGGGTTCGATGCGTCGCTCAACCAGACCGCGTTTTTCGAGTTTCTGCAGCATGCTCGACGCGTTCGCTTCGCCGCGTCGTGTCGCCGCGGCGACATCTCGTTGGATGGCCCCAGGATGCTCGAGCAGATAGCCGAGGATGAAACCCTGTTCCAGGCTGATGTCGCGTTCGCGAATCCACTGCTCACCCGCACGGCCCTGAATCTGCACGATCTGACGCATCAGCACAAAAGTGCGGCTGCGCGCAGGGTTCGGGTGTTTCATCGGGGCCCCCGCTCGATCGGGCGTGCACTTCTGGCGCGGAGAACCGCCGCGATCGCGGCGCCGAGTGTGGCTTCACCGAGCTCGTTCGGATGCAGGTGGTCTCCCGAGTCGAATTCGTCGGCCAGCTCTGAGGGTGACGACGGTGACCGGATCGCCTTGTCGAAGTCGACCATTGCCGGTGCTGAGACACGGATCCATTCGTTAACTTCGTTGCGCAGACGGTCACGCGCAGCATCGAGCCCCTCGGCGCCCATGAACGGGGTGATGGTGGCGACAAGAACGTGCAGTCCCGCGGCAGCCGCTCGATCGATCAATAGCGAGTACGCATCGATGATCTCTGCCGCAGTCGGCAGTTCGTCTGCCGGAGTGACAGAACCTGGAAGGCCGAGATCGTTGGTGCCGAGTGCGATCACCACATCGGTCACGCCAGCAATCGCCAGAACGTCGTCGTCGAAGCGGCTCAGCCCGGAGCGGCCGAATGATGCGGTCTCAGGCCCAGGATCGACGCGCAACCGGTTGCCCGCGATCCCCAGATTCAGCATCACGACATCGCGGTCGCCGGCGAGCAAATTCGCCGCCTCTTCAGGCCATCCACCCGCCGTGATCGAGTCTCCCAGGCATGCAACAACTGCTTCGGCCTTGTGCCCTTCTGTCGCGATCGCTCGGAGGAATGGCACTGGAATCGCCATCTCTGTGCCGTCTGGCGCAGGGATCATCGGTGTGGCGACAGCGGGGAACACGCGAGATCCGACATGCTCGCCGGGCGCGGAAAGCTCGAGGGGCGTGCGGGCGAAATTCCCGGTCTCGTGCCTCGTCGTCTCGGGCAAGTAGAGATCTACGACGACTTCATCACCGCGGCGAACCGCTAATTCGATCGCATCCGACCAACGGGTTTCTCCCGCTGGAATATTCGCCGCTACGGAGCCATCGAACAATATCGGCGCGCTGGTGTTTGTCACCGAGACCGCGGCGCCTCCGATGACTAAGGGAGTCTCGCCGAACGCATTGCTGAGTTCGATCCGAAAGCGATCTCCGGCCGTGGTCAGCAGAACACGCATACGAACCGTGACATTCGTGGAGGAACTATCGAACGCTCGCACGTCGGCCAAAGCTCGTACCCAACCCACCTGCCAGTTTGTCATCGACATACCGAACTCCTTTCGAGGAAATTCTCTTGTTTCTTGCTTAATTAGAACTCTAACACTTTAGTGATTGAGTGTATAGTGATTGAGGTAATGACCGGGCCCGAAGCTGAGGGCTACGGTCGTCACTTCACGAAGAGTCACTAACTAAGGAGACAAAGATGCAGAAAAGTCAGCCTGGGTACGTATTGCGATTTAAGGCAAAGCCAGGGAAGGGCGACGAGCTGTTTCAGGTATGCAATGACCTTCACTACACGGGAGACCCAGACGGCCCCGTCGACTGGGTGCTTTCCCGGTCCGTCGAAGACCCCGACACATTGTGGGCATTCGAGTTCTACCGCGACGACGCGTCGTTCGATCGGCACTACTCGAATCCGGCGCTCGATGACGGGCATCAGAAGGTCATGGACCTGCTCGCCGAGAACGTCGAGGAATGGGGCGTGCGCGAACACGTGAAGATCGAATCTTCGAGCTGAGGGGCTGACGCCTGCAACGGACACGGCTCGCGGTTTTCCTCGCATCAACCCGGGTGGCGACGGTCGCTGCCACCACCCGGGATTGATCAGGACTGCGGGATGTACGTGGTGGTCGCCAGGGCGCGACTCGCCGCGATTTCCCCGGTGAGCGTCTCAAACGCGCCTGCGGCGATCGCGAGAGAATCGGAGCAGAGCAGCTGATGTAACGGCGCGTCCCCGTCTCCGGCGGTGAAGATGATCGCCGCAGCCGAGCGACTGCGGCTTGAGGGAGTCGGTCTGCATGCAGCCGGGCTCGATTAGGTTCACTTTCACGCCGAACTCGCGGATGCCTTGGGCAACGGGTCCGGTGAGCCCTTCCAGTGCGTACTTTCCGGCGGGATACAAGCCCCAGCGGCGAGGGTGGTGAGGCCGAGGATCGAGGAGACGTTGACGATCTGGCCGGACTTCGCAACACGGAAGTCGGGCAGGATCGTGCGCCGCAAGATGCCTGGCCCCTAGTTTCCTGGGTTGGGCCGTAGGGGTGCGCTGCTGGGGAGTAGCGTCGCGGAGGATGTCTTGCACAAGAAACAACCGAAGTTTTTTCCTCGCTGGTCGTTGTCGGCCAGACCGCGCTTGCCGTCGTCGTGGGCGGATTTATCTGTGTTGCAGCAACACAGGCGCCCGCCAACTGCTCGATTGGCTGTCGGCGACGGTCTAAAACTGGGCCGTTGTGACGTT
>NZ_JAZHPE010000038.1:0-1285 GCF_036553535.1 Subtercola sp. YIM 133946 | reverse complement strand
GGGACTGCTGACGGTTTAGTTGACTCCTACCGTGTGAGAATTTTGTTCTCGCTGGAAGGATGTTCATCATGGCTATTGCTTATCCTGCGGAGTTTCGTCGTGACGTTGTCGCGGTCGCCCGGAAGCGTGAAGCGCCGTTCAGTCAGATCGCGAAGGACTTCGGGATCTCTGATGCGACCATTCATGCCTGGGTCAAACGTGCTGATATTGAGGACGGTGCCCGGCCCGGTGTGACCCAGGCCGACCAGGCGGAGTTGCGTGAGGCGAAGAAACGGATCCGGCTGCTCGAGCAGGAGAACGAGATCCTTCGACGCGCGGCAGCGTATCTGTCCCAGGCGTCGCTCCCAAAATGATGTTCCCGCTGGTCCGTGAACTGGCTGCTGACAGGATCCCTGTCGCGGTGACCTGCCGGGTGTTGGGGTTTTCGAAGCAGGCGTTTTATAAGTGGGTACGGAACCCGGTCCCGGCGAGGGACTGGGACAACGCGCACCTCGTGAACGCGGCGATCGATATCCACGACAGCGACCCGGCGTTCGGGTACCGGTTCATCGCGGACGAGATCGAAGACGAATCCGGTATCCGGGCCTCGGAACGACGCGTGTGGCGGTTGTGTTCCGAGCATCGGGTGTGGAGCGTGTTCTCGAAGAAACGGGGCCTGAACCGGAAAGCCGGCCCGCCTGTGCACGATGATCTCGTGGAACGCGACTTCACCGCGTCCCGGGTCGACGAGCTCTGGCTCACCGATATCACCGAGCACTGGACCGATGAGGGGAAACTGTATCTCTGCGCGATCAAGGACGTCTGCTCGAACCGGATCGTGGGGTACTCCATCGATTCACGGATGACCGCGAGCCTGGCCGTCAGCGCACTCCGGAACGCCGCATGGCTCCGCCACCCCTATGGCACCGTGCTGCACTCCGATCGTGGGTCGCAATTCCGGTCCCGGAAGTTCGTGGAAACCCTCCGCGAATACGGCATCACCGGGTCCATGGGCCGGGTCGGCGCGTGTGGCGATAACGCGGCTATGGAATCGTTTTTCAGCCTGCTGCAGAAGAACGTGCTGAACAAACACCGCTGGCACACCCGCGAACAGCTCCGCCTCGCGATCGTTGTCTGGATCGAACGGACCTACCACCGACGCCGCCGGCAACGCAGACTCGGCCGCCTCACCCCTATCGAGTTTGAGACAATACAAAAGGCCACACTCGCGGCCTAAAAACTCCAAACCAACCGAGTCAACCACACCGTCAGCAGTCCCATATGCCAGGCGTGTGGGCTTCGAAGT
>NZ_JAZHPE010000037.1:0-2088 GCF_036553535.1 Subtercola sp. YIM 133946 | reverse complement strand
GGGCCGTTGTGACGTTGGAAAAGTGAACGGTGTGGCGGTAGTTTAGCTGCGTGTTTCGGCTTTAACGGAGGGCAGTGTGTCGATACCGGCGTTCTTGAGTCGGTAGCTCGCGCCTTTTAGCGTGAGTACGTCAGCGTGGTGCACGATGCGGTCGATCATCGCTGCTGCGACGGCCTGGTCACCGAAGACGTCACCCCATTTGGCGAATGTCAGGTTGCTGGTCAGGATCAACGACGCGTGTTCGTAGCGGGAGGACACGAGCTGGAAGAACAGGTTCGCTGCGTCTTGCTCGAAGGGCAGATAGCCGACCTCATCGACGATGATCAGCCCGTAGCGGCGGAGCCGTTTGAGTTCGTCGGGCAGCTTCCCGGCCCGGTGGGCGTCTTGCAGGCGGGTGACCCATTCGGTCGCGGTCGCGAACAACACCCGATGACCATGTCCGGCGGCTGCGACGCCCAACGCGATCGCGATGTGGGTTTTCCCAGTTCCGGGCGGCCCGAGGAGCACGACGTTCCGGGCTTCGGTGAGGTAGCCGCCCGCAGCGAGCGGGGTGATCTGGTCGCGGCGGAGCCCTGGCTGGTGTTCGAACGAGAAGTCCTCGATCGTTTTGTGTGCGGGGAACCCAGCGGCGCGGATTCTGAGCTGCGCGCCGGACGCGTTCCTCGCCGCGACTTCCCGGTCAAGAACCGCGGCGAGGTATTCCTCATAGCTCCAGCTCGCGTCGCGAGCATGATCAGCGAGCCTGCCGGCGGCGTCTCTGATCCGAGGTGTTTTCAACGCGGTCGCGAGGTGCACGATCTGTTTCGTAGCGTCGTCCATCACGCGACCTCGATCCCGAACGCACGATCGTAATCGGCGAGGTCACGTGCAAGCTCGAGTTCCTCGACGCCTGCGGGCCTGGGTTGTTGGAACTCCGCACGCAGGCGCGCTGCGGTCTGAACATGCTCCGGTGCAGTGACGATGATCCCGGAACCCCACTCGCGATCGTGTGAGGCCACCAGACGACCGCCTTGCCGCACCGTGACGTGCGATAGATCGGCGCGCACATCGATCATCCTGCCTGATGCTGTCGGGTCGACAGAGTAGTCGTTTCCCGCGATGCTCACGTAGTAGTCGCGGCCGAGCCGGACCCGGTTCTGATGCCCGAGCGTCGGGATGACGGGCGGCAGTGGCAGCATCCGGGCCCGATCGTTACTGATCAGGTCGATCGGTCGTGCGTTCAACGACCGCACCTTCCGGGTGTTCGCGCGTGGCAGCCACTCGGTCAGCTGCTGGTTGAAATCATCTGGTGATGCGAAGCGTCGGCCGGGGAGGAACGACGTTTCGAGGTATCCGTTGGCGCGTTCGACGATGCCCTTGGACTCGGGATCGAACGGTTTTAGCTGCACGATCCTCGTCGCTAACGCCCCGGTGAACCCGGTCACACCGTCAGCGAGTTTGTTCCGCCGGCCGATGCCGGCCTCGTTGTCCCAGATCAGTCGCCGAGGTACCGCGCGGAGCTGTTCTGAAATCAAGGACCACATCCCGGCGACGAGGTCCGGTGTCGTCCGGGAGGGCAGCATGCGGGCCGTGATGAACCTCGAGTGCGATGCCACGATCACCAACACCGGTAACGGTGCTGTCCGGCCCTGCGTTGGCACCTCGGCTGGTGGGAACCATAGATCGCATTGCGCCTGATCGCCGGCGTCGTACAGCAGTCGGTCCGCGGGATCGATCGGCCGATATTCCGGCCGTAGCCGGGCAACGTTTTGTCGGAACCAGGTGATCGACCCTGGCCAGCCCACCCGCTCCGCGATCACTGTCGCGGGCATCGAGGGAACATCCTGCAGCAGAGCCCGCACTCGACCCTCGAACCCGCTGAACGACGTCACGGCCGGTGCTCGCTCGTACCTCGGCGGCGATCCCGACGCCACCGCCTTCACGACTGTGGTCCGCGAGATACCCAACTGCGCTGCGATCCGCGCTTTCGGAACCCCATCCGCTGCCAGCCGACGAATCAACGCCCAGTCCTCCAAAGTGATCACTCTCCAATCGTGAGTGTTCACTTTTCAAACATCGCTACTGTTCAGTTTTCAAGCGTCGCTGACA
>NZ_JAZHPE010000036.1:0-51509 GCF_036553535.1 Subtercola sp. YIM 133946 | reverse complement strand
CCGCGTATCGAGACCCCCACGCCTCCCGGGTTCGATACGCAGGGCTCCGCCCCGCTACTCAACCGGCGCACGCCGCTCCGCCCCGCTCCTCAACCGGCGACGGCTGAGGCCTAGGCCTCGCTCATCACGACCTGCTCCTTCTGACCACGGGCGGCGAGGGCGGCGGCGCGGGCGGCGAGGCGGCGAGCCTGCTCGGCCTGACCGGCGTCGAGCAGGTCTTGCGAGACCTCGACGCTCTCGACGTGGTTCACACCGTGGTACTTCTCGATGTAGGCGTCGAGCTCGGGGCCCGAGGTCCACGAGGTGATGAGGCAGTAGCGCGGGTCGGGGCCCGGGTGGGTCGCCGCGTGCCACAGACGCTGCGTGTCGACGATGAGCTGCGCACCGGCCGGCAGCGCGATGCGCGTCTCCCCCATCGGGTCGGTGCGGTTCTCGCGCAGCACGAAGTAGCTGTTCGTGTCGTCGGTCAGGTTGAAGAACCCGCGCACCACCCAGCCGGTGCCGTCGGGGTTGAGGCGGTTGTTGTCGTCCTGGTGCAGGTTGTACAGGCAGTCGGCGTAGGTGTTCGGCTGCAGTTCGATGACCCGGCAGCGGCCGATGTTGGCACCTGGCTCCTGGGCGCGGCGCGTCAGGTTGGGGGCCTTGGCGACCTGCGAGTCGATGAACACGCCGTCTTTGTCGGTGCGCGGCGGCTTGTGGTTCCAGAAGCCGTTGCACTCGATGTCGCCGAAGGCACTCGCGAGCGGAGCGAAGCGGGTGTCGCCCGACGACTTCCAGTCGTTGTACTCGATGTCGAGCCATTCCTTCGGGTCGAGCTCTTGGTTGTAGCGGTCGAGAACCACGTAGCCGGTCTCTTCCAGAGCGGCAGACTTGATGTAACCCATGATCTAGATCATGCCCTTTCGTTGGTAGGGCCAGCGCGTTTTTACAGGCCCAACTTAGGCGAGCCTAACATCCGGCCCTGTGACCGGCCATGCGGCGCCCGGGGTGTCTGTACGATCGAAACCATGTCTTCTGCCACCAACATCGACGCGACTGCGGTGAACACCATCGCCTGGCTCTCTGACGCCGCCACCTCGATCGTGGTGCCCGTCTACCAGCGCCAGTACCGGTGGGACATCGGCGGCTGCGAGCAGCTGCTCGGCGACGTGCGGGCTGTGGCCGATTCGGATGACCGGCACACCCATTTCATCGGTTCGATCCTGTCGACCGACAGCACCGAGTCGACCACCGGCGCCGCCGAGGGTTCCGAACTCGTGCTCATCGACGGCCAGCAGCGCATCACCACGCTCATGCTGCTCGTCGCCGCGCTGCAGCACACGGTGCGCGAGACCGACCCCGCCATGGCCGCGGCGCTCGAACGGGTACTGGTACGGGCATCCGGCGGCCACACCAAGCTGCGTCCGCACCGCGCCTGGGCCGAGGTGTTCGAGAGCGTGGTGCTCGAGAATCGGCCAGAGCACGACGAACTGCGCGACTCGCGCTTCGACGACAACTACGCCTTCTTTCGCAGCCAGATCAGAGCGGATGAGGCACCGCGCATCTGGCGGGGGCTGCAGAAGCTCGAACACGTCGCCATCACGCTGGGGCCCGACGCCAACGCGCAGCAGATCTTCGAGAGCCTCAACTCCACCGGAGAACCGCTGCGCGACCACGAGCTGATTCACAACTATGTGCTGATGGGGCTCTCGCACGCCGAGCAGACCGAGATCGAAGACTCGTTCTGGTTGCCGATCGAGCGCAACGCGGGCGAGTTCATCGCCGGGTTCTGGCGGCATTACCTCGTCATGACCACCGGCCGCGAGGTGGCCACGGCCGGTGAGCGCGGCGTGTACGACGCATTCAGGCAGCAGTTTCCGCGTCTCGACCTGGCCACGCTTCGCGCCCATGCCGCCCAGTGGCGTGAGTACTCAGCGGTGTACCGGATACTTCTCGACCCGCTGCAGGAGACCGACGCCGACATCTCGCGGCAGCTCGGCTACCTCAACACCTTCGGGCGCGGCATGTATCCGCTGGCGATGCGCGCCTACCACGACCTGCAGCACGGGGTGATCGACAGGGCCGCGCTCATCGACACGCTCGAACGCGTTCAGTCGCTGCTGCTGCGCCGAGCCGTCGTCGGCATCAGCAACGACCGCCTCGTGGCACGGCTCTGCCGTTCACGGGTGGCCGGCCCTGAGAACCTGATGCGCGCGATCTCGCGCGTCACCCCCTCCGACGAACGGGTGCGCGTGGCCCTGAAGTTCAGCGAGCTGCCGCACGCGGCGTACGTTCTGGGTCGGCTCGCGGGCGTCGAGTCGCTCGCGACCCTCGACATCGAGCACGTGTTTCCGCTCGCGCCGGCCGACACCTGGAGCGGAGACGGCGTTCGCGAGTGGGCCGACTACACCGACGACGAGCAGAACAGCCACCGTGCCCTCGCGCAGACCCTCGGCAACCTCACTCTGCTCGAGCAGCCGCTCGCCGAGCGCGCTTTCGATCTGTCGTTCGTCGCCAAACGCGACGGGGTGTACCCCGACAGCGTGATCGACCTGACGAACGAACTCGCTCACGTCGCGGCGTGGGGCACGGCAGCGATCGCCGAGCGCACGGTTCGGTTGACCGCCCTGTTCCTCACCGTGTGGGCCCGGCCGGCCGCCGCCGGAATCGACGACGACGACCTCACCCCGATTCTCGACGCCCAACGCCGGCGCGGCTGGCCGCGCGGCTGGGATCGCGAGTTCGAGTACGTCGAGTATCGCGGCGAACACTGGGAGGTGTACGACGTCAAGTACCTGTTCAACCGGGTGTTCAAGCGGCTCTGGGCCGACTCGCGCGGCGCCGTCGTGGCGTTCAGCGCCAGGCGCGGCGGCCCGATCTACGATTCGCAGGCCTGGAACGGCCAGTGGGACGTGATCGACGACGAGCACGTCATCTATATGGGGTGGGATTCGAAGTACATGTTGACGGCGGTACAGGGCGTGCTCGACGAGGCCGGGCTCGCGGCCGAGGTGTTCGTGAAGTACTCGTACGTCGGGGTGGCGATGTAGTAGATGGTCGGCAGCCGCAGGGTGTGTGATCCCGGTGGCGGTGCAACGGATGCGTGACCATCGTCAGTCGGCGGTCGAACCCTCGATCGGCACCAAGGTGAGAAAACGCGCCGCCACCGTCGCCTCATCGAAGGGAGCCGGGTTGCCCACCTTGTAGGCCGGCTCATCGAACGCGATGTACCAGCTGAGCGGCCCGCCCGGGGCGAGCCCGGGGTACCCCGCCATCTCGTTGTCGCCGGGAGAGATCACGACGCCGGTCGGCTCCCCCTCCCAGCCGGATGCCGCGCCGCCCGCGCCGGTGCCGACCGTCACGATGGCGCCGACGCCGATGGTCGGCTCGGCGGGAACATTGCTGCGGCTGCTGCGACGGAACATGCGCCCTCCCGGTGGCTCGTGCGATCTGTACAGCATGGCACCCCTGACCGAACCGCGGCTGCGAGTCAGGTGCGCTGCGGCAGCGGAACCAGCGTCACGTTCTGCAGTACGCCGTCGTCGACCTCCGCGGTGAGGAAGGTGGCCACGGGCTGCCGCCGCCGGTCGGTCGGCGAACCGGGGTTCAGCAGTCGCATGCCGGCCGTGCTCTGCGTGTTCCACGGAATGTGGCTGTGCCCGAACACCAGCACGTCGGTCTCGGGGAACAGCTGATCGGCGCGCTGCTCCCGCCCCGCCGCCGGCCCCGTCTCGTGCACCATGGCGAACCGCAGCCCCTCGATCGTGATGCGGGCGACCTCGGGCAGGCGAGCGCGCAGCTCGGCGCCGTCGTTGTTGCCGTACACGCCCACCAGCCGGGCGGCCCGCGCCTCGAACGCGTCGAGTGTGTCGGTGTCGACCCAGTCGCCGGCGTGGAAGACGACGTCGGCTGCGTCGACGGCTGTCCAGACGGCATCGGGCAACGCCCGCGCCCGCTTCGGCAGGTGGGTGTCAGAGACGATCACGAGCCGGGTCGGCACGGGCATCCTCTCGTCGCGTCGTCACGGGGGTCCCGCCGCAGTGGGGAGATCGAGGCGTCACGCCGAGGGGATCGCGGCACTGAGGGGATCGCGACGTCACGCGGAGGGTCTCGCCGCACTGAGGGGATCGCGATGTCACGCCGAGGGGATCGCGGCATCACGTCGACGGAATCGCGGCGACAGCGTCGATCTCGACCAGGGCGCCCGCACGGGCGGGCGTCACCGACAGCACGGTGACGGCGGTGCGATGCTCACCCCAAACCGCCCTGGTCGCCTGGAACGCCTCGTTCGGGTCGACCCCGGCGGCCAGGTAGATCGTGAGCTTGGCCACGTGCTCGGGGCCCGAGCCGGCCGCCGCGAGCACCGCCAGCAGATTGCGCAGCGCCTGCTCGGTCTGCGCCGTCAGTCCCTCGAGCAGCGCGCCGGCCGCGTCGGTGCCGTTCTGGCCGCCGACATAGAGCGTCGGGCCGGCCGGCGCGATCATGCCCTGCGCGAAGGCGGGGCTGATGTAGAGCTCCGGCGGGTCGACCGGGGCGACGAGGGTGGTCATGGGCTGTTCCTTCCGTCAGGCCGCACCACGAGTATCCGCCCCGCCGCGCGCGAGCGCCACCCACCCGCGGCCGCCGGCAGCATCCGGCGTCGTCGGTGTGACGTTCGCTCGCCAGGGCGCGGCGTCGCTATGCTGGGCGCCATGACCGCAGACGGCGACCCGCTCTCGGCCGACGACGCACGCATCCTGGGGCTGGAGTCGGCGGTTCTGACGGGTCACACCCTGAAGCTCATGATCTTGGCGCCGGGGCATCCGGTCGACCTGCGGGCGCTGCGGGCCGCCGTTCTGGCGCGGCTCGGCGACCAGCCCCGCGCCACAGAGCACATCGATGCCGGCGCCGATGGCGAAGACCCGCACTGGGTCTCGGCACCGCAGTTCGACATCGCCGACCACGTGAGGCGCCGGGCCGGGTCGGAATGCCGCACCCGGGCCGACCTGCGACGCGAGGTCAGCGCGCTGATGTCAGAGCACCTCGACCGTGACCGCCCACTGTGGACCCTCGACCTGATCGGCCCACTGGCCGACGGCAGCGAGGCGATCGCCGCGCGTCTGCACCACGCCATGGTCGACGGCATCGCTGGCATGAGGTTTCTCGACGCGATACTCTTCGACCCGCACGACGCGCCGATGCACCCGGCGGGCATCCGGCCGTCGGGCGGCAGCTCTGGCAGCTCTGGTGGCTCAGGCAGCTCTGGCAGCTCCGGCAGTTCCGGCAGCTCTGGCAGCTCCGGCAACCCCGCCGACCACGGCGCCGGCGGCAGTCGCGACGAGTGGCGACGGATGCCCGCGGCGGTCATCCGCGAACTCGGTCACCCGGGCGCCCGATCGCCCTTCGACAAGCCGGTCACCAGCGCTCGCGAGCTGGCCTTCACCAGCGCTCCGCTGCACGCGCTGAAGGCGATCGGCGCCTCGAGACCGGCGCACGCCACCGTCAACGACGTGCTGCTCGCCCTCGTGGCCGGCGGGTTGCACACCTGGCTGGCCGCCCGGGATGCCGGGCGGCAGCTGCGCGCCCAGGTTCCGGTGAGCCTGCACCACCGCGACGAGGGAAAGGCCGACCTCGGCAACCGCGACTCGTTCATCAACGTCGACCTGCCACTCGCCGAGACCGACCCGCTACACCGCCTCGATCGCATCAGCGCCCAGACCCGCAGTGAGAAGCAGCAGGGCGACGCCGCACTGCTGTACGACCTGTTCCATGCCCTCGGGCGGCTGTCACCGGCCGGCGACCTGGCCGCACGGCTCGCCGCGAGTCCGCGCGAGTTCAGCGTGGCGATCTCGAACGTTCCGGGGCCACGCGTGCCCGTCACGGTGGCCGGCCGAGCCGTCGACCAGCTCTTCACCTCGTCGGAGCCCGGGGCACATCACGCCCTGCGCATCTCCGCGATCTCGAACGCCTCCGACGTGGGAATCGGATTCTGCACCGACCCGACCGCGCTGCCCGGCATCGACGGTCTCGCCGAGGCGGTGGGCGGCTCGTACGAGCGCCTCCACTTGGCCGCGCTGGGCGTTCCGGCCTGACGTCGGGCCTGGCCGTGCCGGTCGTTTCGGCCCGACGTCGGGCCTGGCCGCGCTGGGCGTTTCGGCCTGACGTCGGGTGGTCCGCCGGGTGGCCAGACCCGGCGCGCTGGGCCCGCTCGGCTGGGCCCGCTCGGCTGGGCCCGCTCGGGTGGACCCCGCTCGCAGGCGGTCAGTCGAAGCGCGCGGCGTTCGACCGCGCATCCTCGGCCTCGGCGCGAGCGCGCTCGGCGGCCGACCGCGCGGCCTGCTGCTGGTGGGCGGCCTTCTCCTGCCGCTTGGCCAGCTGGTTCTGGCGACGGTCGAGCCGGGCCAGCCGGCCGTTCAGGTCGTCACGCTCGGCGGCGAGGTCGGCCGCTTCCTCTGTCTGGTCGCGCACGAGGTCGTCGACCGACCCGAGCGCCTCGTCGGCGTCACGCACCGCCTTCTCGGCGCGGCGCAGGGCCGCCCTGGCCTCCTCGCGCTCACGCCGCCGCGCCTCGGCCGCTGCGGCCGACTCACCCGCCTCATCCGGCTGCGGCCCGGTGCCACCGCCGTCGGTCGACGCGGCTGCGTCGGGTCGGCGGCGAGGGGTCGGCCCGAGGGCCCGGGGTTCGGGACCGCCCACCGCGTCGGTGAGATCGACCTCGTCGAGTCCGATCGACTGCAGAGGTCTGACCAGCCGCCCGCTGAACACCGCCGCCGCGGCCTTCGGGTCGGCCACGGCCGCGAAGAACGTCTGCTCGACATCGGTGCGCGCCGCGGCGGTCAGCTGCACCCCGGCGTCGTCGGCGAGTGCGGAGGCGGCCGCCACCGCGCGGTTCACCACCGCCCTCCGCTCGTCGTTCAGCTCGGTGAGGGTCGTGCGGTCGGGATGCTCCTGCGCTGCCCGCAGGGCGTCACCGAGCGCCACGATGTCGTCTCTCAGCTCGGCCGCGCCCTCGCCGGCCAAACCTCCCTCGCCGGCCGAGCCTCCCTCGCTGGCCGAGCCTCCCTCCCCGGCCGAGCCGGCGCCGACCGACCCGCTCGTCTGGCCGGCCGCGGCGAATGCATCGACCGCCCAGGCCGAGGCCGTCGCCTTCGGCAGCGCGCGCACTGCCGAAGCCAGGTCACGATCGCCGTCGCGCGTCAGCTGAGTGGCGCGGGCGTTGCGTGCTGAGGTGAACCGGGCGGGCGGCAGCCGGTAGAGTTCCTCGGCGACGCCCTCCAGGTCCATGCATCGACAGTACCCACAACCGGCCGTGCTGCGCCGACACCGCCGCCGGTCATCCGTCGGCGACAGGTACGCCGACGGATGCCCGGCGCAGGTCGCTCGGGGTGGTGGCGTGAACCGTTCGCAGCGCGCGCCGCAGCTCGCCTGTGCTCGCGAACCCCGCCCGCAACGCCACATCGGGAATCGATCGGCGGCTCGACTCGATGTCGCGAACGGCCGCTTCGAGGCGCCGGGCCCTGATGGCGTCGGCCAAAGTGTCGCCCGTCTGGGCGAACGATCGCTGCAGGTGGCGAACCGACACGTTGAGCTGGGCAGCGACCGCTGTAGGTGTGAGCCCGCTGTCGGAATACTGCGCGTTGATCAGCGCTTTCGCTCGCGCCACCAGGCCCCGCTCGAGCCCCACCGAGTCCATGCGGTAGCCGCTCTGCTCGAGGAACATGCCAGCAACCAGCTGCGTCAGCACCGACTCGGCCGGCCCCGCCGGAATGGGCTGGTCTTTCGCCACCTCGACGAGACCCCGGATGAACGACAGCGACGGGTCGCGCAGCATGCCGTCGCCGAAGGCACCGATGCCCACCGGCAGCACGTCGACGAGATCGTGCACACGTTCGAACGGCAGCGAGATCGAGGTGAGCAGGGACGTGTCGATGTTGCGGCCCAACACCAGCGCCGATGGGCCGATGAACCCGGCGTCTCCGCCCGCAAACGACAGCGATGTGCTGCCCTCCGTCAGGCGCCACCGCCCCTGACGAATGAAGACCACCGTGACCGAGGTGCCGGGCTCATCGGCGACCTCGTCGCCGACCGTCACCTCGTGTGGGGTCTGCCGGCTGACCGAGACCGTCGCCTCACCCAGCTTCCACGACGCACCGACATTGCGATACGAGGCGGGATCAGGGCTGGTGGCGTGGCCCGGGCTGGCGTTCAGACCCGACTCGCCGATCAGCTGCCAGTCATACCTCGTCGAGTGCAGCACGTCTCATCACCACTCCCGCCCACCGGCACTCGTGCTTGGCACGCACCCGGTGGGGCCTCTCGCATCCGAACGACTCACCAGGGTGAGCCGGCCGCCAGGGTCTGGGGCAAGTTGAGCAATCATAATATCTCGCTCGGGCAGAACCTGAACCCGGCCGCCCCGATATTAGGATCGGCCCGGGTGCGGAGCATTAGTGTGTTGGCATGACTGTTCTTTCGTTTCTCGATGTTCACGTGGCTCCCGACGCCCTCGACCGGGCGCCGGCCGTCATCCACGACACCCTGGTGGCCACCCGCGCCCGCGAGGGCTGCCTCGGGGTCGACGTCACGGTCGACGTCGACGACGAGACCCACTTCGTTCTGGTGGAGAAGTGGCAGACGATTGCCGCCGACGACGCCTACCGCGCCTGGCGGGCGACGCCGGAGGGGGCGTCACTGCTCGGACCGATCCTCGCAGGAGCCCCCACCCTGACGCGCACCGAAGTGCACGACGAGATCTGACAAGTCATTTCGCGAGGAAGGCCAGCACTTTCTCGTTCCACTCGTCGGCATTGCTCACCGTGACGCCGTGCGGGGCGCCGGCGATGACGACGAGTTCGCTACCGGCGATCGCAGCGTGCGTCCGCGCCCCTGAACCCTCGAACGGCACCGTTGCGTCGCCGTCGCCGTGGATGACCAGGGTCGGCACTGTGACCTTGGCGAGGTCGTCGCGAAAGTCGGTGGTTCCGAACGACGTGAGGCACTCGAGTGCCGCTGCCTTGCTGGCCTGCTTGGCGAGGGCCAGGGCATCCTGTCTCTGCTGCTCAGTCACCTTCAACACGCCGTCGACCGAGAAGAACTGGGTCGTGAAGTCGTCGTAGAACGCGTCTTGATCGGCCGTGAGTGCGGCCGTCATCTTGGCCGCCTCACCCGCGGTCAGCGGCCCGTCGGGGTTGCCCGGGCTCTGCAGCAGGTACGGCGGCACCGCCGAGGCGAAGACCACGCTGTGCAGGCGCTCGTTGCCGAACTTCGTGAAGTAGCGGGCAACCTCGCCGCCGCCCATCGAGAAGCCCACCAGGGTCACGTCGGTCAGGTCGAGTTCGGTGAGCAGGGTGTGCAGGTCGTCGGTCAGCGTGTTGTAACCGTACCCGGTGAGTGGCTTGTCGCTGCGCCCGAAACCGCGGCGGTCATACGTGATGACGCGGTACCCCGCGGCCTCGAAAGCCGGCACCTGCGCCGACCACGACTCGCCCGAGAGCGGCCAGCCGTGGATGAGCACGACGGGTCGGCCCGATCCGCCGGTGTCGTCGACGTGCAGGTTGGTGTCGCGGAACAGGCCGTGGTGTGCAGTGATCTCAGTCATGAGCATCCTTTCGTGTGGTGCGCCCGCCTACTCCGGCGGGTGACTCTCAGAGGGTTCGCATCAGCCTGACGCAGGGGTTTGGTCGCACACCGGGGCTTGACCCCCGGCGTGATCCGTGGCACCCCCGGGCGGTCGCCCACATCGGTGATCACCAGGTCGTTCGAGGTCAGGTTTTCGACGTTGGCGCGAACCGACTACCAGATCGGTGAGAGCCAATCGAAAGCCCCGACGCGCGTCGAGAGGCTGCTCGAGCTTCGGGCTTCACTGGGCCGCTCGCTGCATCTGCCGACGTGGGCGATCTGGTGGCCCGGCATCGTGCTCACAGCCGCAGCGTCGGGTGCCATCGTGTACGTGTCGCAGCCATCCATGTCGCCCGCCTCGCTGTGCCTGACGGGCACGTACGAAGACCCTGCGGCGTCAGCCGCGAGGCCTGTGGCGTCAGCCGCGAGACCCGCGGCGTCAGCCGCGAGACCCCCGGCGCCGGCACGAGATCTGCCACGCAGGGCGCGTGACACCGGGCGGGGCAGGGGTGGCTGGAAGAATGAGAACCATGTCGACACCGAACGCCCTGCGACCCCGCGGCCTCCGGCTCCTCGCCCGAAACGAATACGTCACGGCCGAAGCGATCTACGGCACCCTGCTGATCTGCGCCGTGCTCGCCGCCGCCGACGACGAGCCCGAGAGCGAGGTGCTCATCACCGGGGTCGCCGCGTCGTTCGTGTTCTGGTTCGCGCACGCCTTCGCGATCACGATCACCCGGCGCGGCGTGGTCGACGGCAGGCGGGTGGGGCTGCGTGGGGCGTCGCTCGACGCCGCGTACCACTCGGCCGGCTTTCTGACCGGCCCGATCATTCCGATTCTGATTCTGACGGCGGGCACGTTCGATGTCATCGACGGCACGGTCGCCTACTGGGCGGCGCTGTCGTCGGGGGTGGCAGTGCTGGTCGCCATGGGCATCGTCGCCGGCTGGGAGCTGGGGCTGCGCTGGTACCGCTGCGTGCTCGGCGGCATCGCCACCGGGCTCGTCGGCCTGGTCATCATCACACTGAAAGCGATCTTCGATTGAGCGCCGCCGAACCGGGCGCCCTCCGTACCGCCATCGCCGTGCTGTACATCGCCGCGATCACGGTCTTTCTGGTGGGGGTCGCGCTGCGCATCATCGGCGGTCTCGTCAACGTCGACGCTCTCGGCGTCACCGGAACGCTAATGAACGCTGGAGCCTGGCCGATCGCCGTGGTGGCGGCGATTCTCGACGTGCGTCAGCGTCGCCGGGCCGCGCTGTAGACCACCGCGTCGGCGGCCCGGAACGTGAACCACACCTCTGATCCGGGCGCGAGATCGAGGTCGGCCACCTCGGCCGGAGTGGTGTCGGCCGACAGCGCCGCACTGCGCACGCGCACCAGGTCGCCGCGCGGCTCGAGGTCGGTCACCCGCACCCGAAGGGCGTTGGCCCCTGCGGCTGGGGCCTCGGTCGAGACGCGCACGTCGGCCGGGCGCAGCGCCGCCGAGCATCCGTCGCCCACAGCGATCGGTTCGGGCGCCGTCATGGCCAGCTCGACGCCGTCGGCGGTGCGGATGCCCGTGCGAGTACGCACCCCGGTCAGCAGGTTGAGGCCGGCGATGCCGGCGGTGAAGGCGTCGCGCGGCCGCTCGAGAACGAGCCGGGTCGCACCGTCTTCGACAATGCGGCCCTTATCGATGACGATCACCCGGTCGGCGAGGGTGAACGCGTCGAGAATGTCGTGGGTGACGATGATCGCGGTGCGGTTCTCGAGCACTCGGCGCAGCGTGCGACGCAGCGCCGGTGCCACGGCGATGTCGAGCGCGGCCATGGGCTCGTCGAGCAGCAGCAACCGGGGCTCCGCGGCGAGCGCCCGGGCGACGGCGATGCGCTGCGCCTGGCCGCCCGAGAGCTGGGCCGGCTTGCGCTGCTCGAACTCGGTGGCGTCGACCTCGGCCAGCCAGCTGCGGGCCGAAGCGTAGGCGTCTTTCTTCTTCCCCCCCGCGCTGGTCGGGCCGAACGCGACGTTGTTCAGCACGCTCAGGTGCGGAAAGAGCAGAGCCTCCTGCGCAAGCAGCGAGACGCCGCGATCGTGCGGCGGCCGCCAGACCCGTCTGGCCCCGGGCCCGATGCGGAAGAGCGTCTTGCCGTGCAGTTCGGCCGAACCGCTGTCGGGTGCGAGCAGCCCAGAGATGAGAGTGAGCAGCGTCGACTTGCCGGCGCCGTTCGGCCCAAGCACCGCGACGGTCTCACCGTCGGCGACGCTGAAGGCGACGTCGAAGTCGCGCTTGGCCACGACGGCCTCGAAGCGGAGCGTCACGAGAGCATCCCGGGCCCCTGCCGCCGGCCGGCGCCCACCTGGTTGGCCAGGCCGACGACGAGGATCGCCACCGCGACGAGCACCAGCGACAGGGCCACGGCGGCGTCGGGATCGCTCTCGCGCTGCAGGTAGATCTCGAGCGGCAGCGTACGCGTGACGCCCTGCAGGCTGCCGGCGAAGGTGAGGGTGGCGCCGAACTCGCCGAGCGCCCGAGCGAACGACAGCACCGCCCCCGACAGCAGCGCCGGCAGCACGAGCGGCAGCGTGATGCGTCGCAACACCGTGGTCGGCCCCGCGCCGAGGGTGGCGCCGATCGCCTCGTAGCGGGTGCCGACCGTGCGCAGGGCGCCCTCGAGACTCAGCACGAGAAACGGCAGGGCGACGAACGTCTGGGCGAGAATCACCGCGGTGGTCGAGAAGGCGATCTGCAGGCCGAAGAAATTCATCGGCGCCTTCAGCAGGCCCTGCCGGCCGAATGTGTACAGCAGGGCGATGCCGCCCACGACCGGCGGCAGAACGAGCGGCAGCAGCACCAGCGACCGCACGATGCGCTGGCCGGGAAACGACGTGCGCGCCAGCACCAGGGCCATCGGTACGCCCAGGATGATGCACAGCAGCGTCGCGGTCGACGACGTTCGAAGGCTCAGCAGCAGCGCGTCGATCGACGACGGCGACGTGATCAGCGGGATGAACTGGGCCCAGTCGACCCGAACGACCATCGCCACCAGCGGCAGCACCACGAACAGTGCGCCGACGGCGGCGATGGCCAGTACCCAGCGGGGAACGCCGGCGTAGCCGAAGGAGGCTCTCATGGACTGCTGGACGCGGCTCGGACTCGGGTCACGGTGCGCCGAACCCGGCGGCCGTGAGGACGGCCTGCCCGTCGGTTCCGGTCACATAGTCGATGAACGCCTGCGCGAGGGCCGCGTTCTTCGAAGCCGAGAGGGCGCCGATGGGGTACGTGTTCACAGCTTTGCTCGACTCGGGGAAGGGAACGCCCGTGACCGTCGAGCCGGCGCCCTTCACGTCGGTGACGTAGACGAGGCCTGCGTCGGCCTCGCCCGAACTGACCTTGCCGAGCACGTCGGTGACCGACGACTCTTCGCTCACGGCGGGGATCGTGACGCCAGTGGCGGTCTCGACAGAGACCGTGGCCGATCCGCAGGGCACGGCGGCGGCGCAGATCACGGTCTTGATGGTCGGGTTCGCCAGGTCTTGGAACGACGTGACGCCGGCCGGGTTGCCGGGGGGCGTCGCGATCTCGAGAACGTTCGTCGCGAAGTTCACGGGGGTGCCGCTGACCAGGCCGGCGGTGGTCAGCTTGTCCATGTTCTTGGTGTCGGCCGACGCGAACACGTCGGCGGGGGCGCCACCCGTGATCTGGGTCACCAGGTCTGACGAGCCGGCGAAGCTGAACGTCACCGTGGTGCCCGGGTTGGCAGCCTGGAACTCGGTGCCCAGCTCGGTGAAGGTGGCCTTCAGCGAGGCGGCCGCGAACACTGTGATGGTGCCGGCCGGCGCGGTGTTCGCCGACGACGTCGCGGCGCTGGTAGACGCCGACGTGGTCGACGACGTCGAGCATGCCGCGGCGCCTGTGACGACGGCAGCGGCCACCACCATCGCGGCGAGGGTGCGTACGGAGTTCGTGCGGGCTGTGAAACGACTCATCGGTGTCAGACCTTCCCTGGTGGGGTTTCGACGATCACTGTCGTGGCCTTCACGACAGCTACTGCGACAGAACCTGGTTCGAGGCCGAGTTCTCTGACGGCCTCGCTCGACATCAGCGAGACGACCCGGTGTGGGCCGCACTGCAGCTCGACCTGGGCCATGACCTTGTCCATGATGATCTCGGTGACGAGCCCGACGAACCGGTTGCGGGCAGACCGCCCGATGTCAGACGGATCTGCCGGCAGGATGGCGTTCCTGCGGGCGAGTTGCGCCAGGTCGAGGCCGTCGACGGTCGATCGGCCCGACTCGTCTTTGCTGCTCTTCAGCACGCCGATGTCGATCCACCGGCGCACGGTGTCGTCGCTGACGCCCAGGTAGTGTGCGGCGTCTTTGATCCGAATCTGCGACATGGAAATCATTCTATTTCCGAATTCGCGGATGAGTTTCCTCCCGAGCCCGGCTACCGGGCGCGAAAAAGCCCACCGCCTTACGGGCGATGGGCTTTCGCGGTGCTGCGTGTCGCGCAGACTAGCTGGTGAGCTGCTCCTCGCGGTGCGGGAGCTTCCAGCCCGGGCGCACGTAGTGGCAGGTGTAACCGTAGGGGTCTTTCTCCAGGTAGTCCTGGTGCTCCTCCTCGGCCTCCCAGAACGCACCGGCCGGCTCGACCTCGGTCACGACCTTGCCCGGCCAGAGGCCGGAGGCATCCACATCGGCGATGGTGTCGAGCGCGACGCGCTTCTGCTCATCGGTGGTGTAGTAGATGGCCGAGCGGTAGCTGCGCCCGACATCGTTGCCCTGGCGGTTCTTGGTCGACGGGTCGTGAATCTGGAAGAAGAACTCCAGCAGGTCGCGGTACGAGATCAACGCGGGGTCGAACTCGATCTCGACGGCCTCGGCGTGGTCACCGTGGTTGCGGTAGGTGGCGTTGGGGGTGTCGCCACCCGAGTAGCCGACGCGTGACGAAAGCACCCCGGGGCGGCGACGCAGCAGTTGCTGCGCACCCCAGAAGCATCCGCCGGCGAGGATTGCGGTCTCAGTTGCCATGATCAGGCCTCCTTGGTGTCGAACAGGGTTCGGTAGTCACCGTACCCCTGGCTCTCGAGCTGGTCGAGAGGGATGAAACGCAGTGCTGCGGAGTTGATGCAGTACCGCAGGCCGCCGTCTTCGATGGGGCCGTCGTCGAACAGGTGGCCGAGGTGGCTGTCACCGTTCGCCGAGCGAACCTCGGTGCGCACCATTCCGTAGCTCTTGTCGTCACGCCGAACGACATTGGCCGCGTTGATGGGGCGGGTGAAGCTCGGCCAGCCCGAGCGGCTGTCGTACTTGTCGGTGGAGGCGAAGAGGGGCTCGCCCGAGACGATGTCGACGTAGATGCCGTCTTCGTGGTTGTCCCAGAACTCGCCGGTGAAGGCGGGCTCGGTCGCGCTCTGCTGGGTGACCGCGTACTGCTCTGGCGTGAGCTGTGAGATGGCGGTCGGGTCTTTGCGGTACTCAGTGGTAGTCATGAAGTCTCGCTCCTCGAATCGATGACCGCTGGCTGCGGCCTCAGTGAGTAGAACACTGCGCCGGCCGCGATCGTTCCCCGCTGGTGCCCCTGAAGCTGGGATGCAGCTGGGAGTTGTCGACGCGGACTCAGGGCTGCTCGAGGCGCAGTCGCAGCGCCTTCAGCGACTGTTGTGCCGCGCGCCGAACGTCTTTGTCGTAGTCGCGCAGCATGCGTTCGAGGGTCTCGACGCTCGACGCATCGCCGACCGCGGCGAGGGCCCTGGCAGCGGCCGACCGCACTCGTGCGTGCTCGTCGGTGGTGAGACGGGCCAGGTCTTTCGGAGTGCCGACCGCTCGCGCCGCGCACACCTTCGCGCTCATCTCGCGCACCCGCCATGACTGGTTGGTGAGCGCCTGCACCACCACCGGCGCAGCCGACTCGTGCCACACGTAGAGCAGCGCCCTCGCCCCCCACAGCTCGGGCCAGTACAGCGCGGGGGCACCGCCGAGGATACCGTCGGCGTGCGACCCGCCGACCACACGCAGAAACTCTTCGCCCTCGTAGCCCCCCTCGAGCAACGAGCAGGCCCGACGCACGGTCGCACCGACGCCCTCGCGCTGAGTATCGGCCTCGAGGCGCGCCTCGAGGGAATCGGTCGGAGAAACGTGGAGTGAGCTGTCGTCTGCCATGGCTGAGCCAAGGCTATCGGCTCACCGTCATCTGTACAGGAATCGGGGGGAATGACCCGCGGCGAAGGCCGTGGTGTCACGACTGGGGCAAAATGCTTGACGATGACGTCGTAGTGGTGTCATAGTGGTGTCATGAACCTCGACCGCTACGTTTCCGACCTTCGCCAGCAGCTCTCAGCCACGGCAGCGACCGGCAGCGACGCCACCCGTGCGCTCGCCGAACAGCTGAGTCTCTCGCTCGACGCCGCAACCCGGCTGGTGCTGCTCGACGCGCTGAGCGAGGCGGCCGGCGAGATCACCCGCGACATCGCACCTGGCTCGGTCGAGCTGCGCCTGCGGGGGCGAGACCCGGAATTCGCCGTCTCGGTCGCCCCGCAGGCCGCCTTCGTCGATCGCTCGGCCGAGGTGCCGGCCGCTGTGGAGCCCGATCCCGAGCCGAGAGACGACACCTCGACGTCGCGCACCACACTGCGCCTGCCCGACCAGCTCAAAGCCCGTGCCGAGGAGGCCGCCGTACGCGACGGCCTCTCGCTCAACACCTGGCTGGTGCGCGCCATCGCCGACTCGCTCGAACCCAGGGCCCGGCGCGGCGGCGCCCGCGAGGGCCGCACCAATAACTCCTTCACCGGCTGGGCGCGCTAGCCACCCGCACTCGAACCACCATCACCACGAAAGAAGAGAGACCATGCCCGTTTACGACACCCCCCGCCCCATCGACCTCGACATCACGGTCAGCGTCGGCGACATCGAGGTGACCGCCTCCGATCGCCTCGACACCGTCGTCGAGGTGACCCCCAGCCGCCCCAACCGGGCCGGTGACATCTCCCTGGCAAAAGAGTCGACCGTGCGCTTCGACGGCGGTCGTCTCACCGTCGTCGTGCCGAAACGGCTGAACCTGTTCGGCCCTGGCGACTCGGTCGACGTGCGTGTCGATGTTCCGACCGGCAGTACGGCGACCCTCGTGTCGAATTATGGGGGCATCCGTTCGCGTGGTGCGCTGGGCGACAGCGACATCACCGCCACCTACGGGCGGGTGCTGGCCGACCAGACCGGCGCACTGCGACTCAAGGCCCCGTACGGCGAGGTCGAGATCGGCGACGTGGCCGGTGACCTCGACCTCACCGCCGGGTATGTGCGGCTGCGCATCGCACGCATCGGCGGCAGCGCGAACATCCGGGGCTCGCACGGTGACATCGACCTGGGCGAGGTGGGCGGCGACCTCGACGTGCGCACTTCGGGAAGCATCACCGTCGAACGCAGCGGCGCCAACGCATCGGTGCGCACGGCCCACGGCGCGATCCGCATCCGTGAGGTGACGGGCGGCACGGTGCGGCTCGAGAACGGCTACGCCGGCATCGAAGTCGGCGTTCCCGCCGGCACCGCCGCCTGGATCGACGCCGCCTCGAAGCAGGGCGTCGTGCGCAACGAGCTCACCGCCGAGGCAGGCCCGGCCGGCGCCGAGCGAACCGTCGAGCTGCGCCTCCGCGCGAACTACGGCGACATTCTCATCAGCCGATCGCAGGCCGCACCGGGTGCGTCGCGCAGCACCGCCGCGTGACTCCCGGCCCCACCCCCAAGGAGACAGTCATGAATACCGCCATCTCGGCCCGCGACCTGCGCAAGAGCTTCGGCAACCAGACGGTGCTCGACGGCATCGATCTCGACGTGGCCGAGGGCAGCGTGTTCGCGCTGCTCGGCCCCAACGGCGCCGGCAAGACCACCGCCGTGCACATTCTCTCGACTCTGCTGCCGGCCGACTCGGGCACAGTGACCATCGGTGGGGTGGATGCCGAGGCCGACCCCGACGCAGTGCGGGCGCAGATCGGGCTGACCGGTCAGTTCGCCGCCGTCGATGGCCTGCTGACCGGCGAGGAGAACCTCATGCTGATGGCTCGGCTGCGGCACCTCGGCAGCCGTGCCGCCCGGCGTCGCGTGACCGACCTGCTCGAGCAGTTCGACCTGGCCGAGGCGGCACGAAAGCCCCTCGCCCTGTACTCCGGCGGAATGAGGCGGCGCCTCGACCTGGCGATGACGCTCGTCGGCGAGCCTCGCGTCATCTTCCTCGACGAACCGACGACCGGGCTCGACCCGCGGTCGCGGCAGACGATGTGGGGCATCGTACGCGAGCTCGTCTCGGGCGGCGTGACCATCCTGCTCACCACGCAGTACCTCGACGAGGCCGATGAGCTCGCCTCGACGATCGGGGTGCTCGACGGCGGCCGCATCGTGGCAACCGGCACTCCGGATGAGCTCAAGCGACAAGTTCCGGGCGGTCATGTGCTGCTCACCTTCACGACGGCCGAGGCGCTCGCCGCGGCATCCACTCTGCTGCAGGTGCCGGCCGACGCCGACCTCGACTTCTCGCTGCGCGTGCCGCTGTCGGCCGATGAGGTCGGAACCGTGCGACAGGTGCTCGCCCGTCTCGACGACAGCGGCGTCGCTCTCGAGCGGCTGTCGATTCACACCCCCGACCTCGACGACGTGTTCTTCGCCCTCACCGGTCAGCCGGCCACGGCGCAGGGCGAGCACACCTCCTCCGCCGCCTCATCAGCCTCTTTCACCGTCTAGGAGCACTCATGTCGACTATCACCACGACCGTCGCCGACTCGACGACGATGCTGCGCCGCAACCTGCTGCACATGGTGCGGTACCCCGGGCTGACCGGGTTCGTGATCGGTATCCCGGTCATCCTTCTGCTGCTGTTCGTCTACGTCTTCGGCGGCACGCTCGGCGCGGGCCTGCCGGGAGGCGGCCCAGGTGGCGCCGTGCAGAACTATCTCGCCTACGTGCTGCCGGGCATCCTGTTCATCGGCATCGCCGGAATCGCGAACGGCGCCTCGATCGGCGTCGCGATGGACATGACCGAGGGCATCGTGGCTCGCTTCCGCTCGATGGCAATCTCGCGCACGGCGGTGCTGACCGGGCACGTTCTGGGCAACACCATTCAGGGCGTGCTGGTGTCGGCGATTCTGGTGGGGGTCGGGTTGCTGATGGGGCTGCGCCCGACCGCAGGGCCACTCGAGTGGCTCGGCATCGCTGGTCTCGTCACGCTCGTCAGCTTCGCCGTGTCTTGGCTCGGTGTCGCCCTCGGCGTGACTGCGAAGTCGGTCGAGACGGCGAGCAACACTCCCATGATTCTGCTGCTGCTCGTCTTTCTCGGCAGCGGCTTCGTTCCGGCCGCCTCGATGCCGGGCTGGTTGCAGGGGTTCGCGCAGTATCAGCCGTTCACCACGTTCATCGAGACGGTGCGTGCCCTGATGTTCGGCGCCGACCCCGGTGCGACCGCGTGGCTGGCGCTGGGCTGGGCCGTGCTGCTCGGGGCGGTTGGCTACGTGTGGGCCCGCGCGCTCTATGTGAAGAAGTCGGTGCGCTGACCGGCGTCAGAAGTCGACGTTGTCGGGCGCCTCAGCGGCGACGGCCGAGCCGGTGGGCGGCTTCGGCCGTCGCTCGTGAACCGAGGCGCCCGACGCCAGATACACCTCGCGCGGCAGCCCGGCGTCTGACTGCTTGACCGACGAGATCCAGATCGACTCAGGATGCACGTCATCACCCGCGCGCACGTCTTCAGCTGTTCGCAGCTTCGCCACCCGGTGCGTCTGCGTCGAGAAGCCGAGCTTCACCACGACGTCAGAGACCGTGTAGGCGACCAGGATCGTCGTGGTGAGACCGCCGCCCGCACCGAACAGCGGCAGGGCGTAGATGATCGGGTAGACGACCCAGCCCGACAGCAGAATGATCGCGGCCCGCTTCAGCAGCCGGTGCGACTCGGGGGTGAGCGTCGGCAGCGACTGCCTGACGGCCCGGATGAGCACGACGTTCGCGATCACCCAGAACACGCAGCTGATCACGGCCCACAGAATGAACGCACCGGTGTTCGTGCCGTTGTCGATCACGATCGAGCCGAGAAAGCCGAAGAAGATCATCAGCGCCGACGACGTGACCGCGATCGCGCGGGCGCGCCTGGCCTGCACGCCGCTGATCGCACACACCGCGAGCAGCTCGACGGTGAGCAGCGGAACGCTCACCGTCCACTCCATGTACCGGGCGGCGAAGAGGTTGACGGTGCTGTCGTTCGGCACCCAGCCGGCGGCAGTCTGCTGGTAGCCGAACAGAAAGGTCACCACGATGAGCAGATAGGCCGCGAGCGCGACCCCGAGCATCCCGAGCCGGGCGGTGACGGCGCTGCGGTAGCGCGACCCGACCTCGCCACGGCTGGCGTGGGCGCGCAGAAGGCCGGCGAAGAACGCCAGCGCCGCGACGATCAGAACGTAGGAGACGAGCTGGTGCTCGCCGGTGGTCAGGGTGGCAGTCCACGGCGGGCTGATACTAGCGATGCGCACTGCGCTCCTTTGTGCCGGGCTCTGCGGTGAAGAACAGGCCGCTGCCACTGTTGGCCGAATCCATCAGAACGTCGATCCATTCGCGGTTGATCGCCGGCACCCGGCTGCCGTAGAACCGGTAGAACAGGGTGCTCGAGGGGTCGATCCAGATTGAGCTGCGCCCGCTGCCGACTTCGGCCGAGTCTGCCCACGAGAATACGAAACTCTCGCGCCGCCGAAGCTTCGCGGTGATCACGATCTGCAGGTGGGTGAGCGCACGGTCGTCGAAACTGACTTCGATGCTCGGACTGCCGTACATCAATACGCCCATGAGGGGCTCCTGCCGTCGGGCCAACCCTATCGGTCGGCGGCACCGCGAAACGGCTGTTCGCTCTCGGCGCTCACCGGCGGCCGGGCGACGGTGGCGGTCAGATCAGATTCCGACGTCGAGATCGTCGACCGTGGCGAGCAACTGGGCGGGCGCGGGGCCGAGCCCGGCCGCGTCGCGTCTCGCCGAGGGAGCGACCGAGCCCGAGGTGCCGCCGCGCGTGTCGCGGGGCGGGCGGGCGGTCAGGTGGTCAGTAGTCGGGCGGAGGGTAGCCGCCGACCACCCCGACAGACACCAGCCCCCCGTTCGGGGCCAGCAGCCCGAAGGCGCCGGGAAGTCCCTCGCCACCGACGACGTCGATCACGACGTCGAACTCGGGCGGGGCATCCGCCGCCCCCTGCTGCGATCCCGACCGATCGAGCACGTGGGTCGCCCCGAGCGCCCGCAGCCGTTCGCCCCGCCCGGGAGACGAGGTCGTCACGCCGACCGCCCTGGCGCCTCCGGCGAGCGCCAGCTGCACGGCCATGATGCCGATGCTGCCCGCGGCTCCCCTGACCAGGACAGAGTCGCCCGGGCCGAACCGGGCGTGGTCGAGCGCGAACTGCGCCACGGACCCCGCGCTGCCGAGGGTCACGGCGTCGATCATCGGCAGGGCATCGGGCAGCCGCGTCACGTCGTCGAGCGAGGACACCGCCCGCTAGGCGTAGCCCCCACCGACACCGGTGAAGGCCCACACCCGCTGCCCCAGCCACGACGCGGGCACGGCGTCGCCGACGGCGACCACCCGACCCGCCACCTCGCTGCCGGGAACGTGCCCGGGGGCAAACACCGAGGTGCCGAGCGTGCCGCGCCTGATGACCGCGTCGACCCCGCCGACGCCGATCGCCTCGACCGCCACGAGCAGCTCACCCGGCCCCACCTCGGGTTCGAGCTTCTCGACGACGACCATGCCACCGGGGTGCATGGGCTCCCGCCTTCCGTTGTCTGAAGTAGTACGCGGTCGTTCGCGATGTCCGCGGTCGCGATGTCTGCGGTGGTTCGCGAGCCCTTGCGGGGGTTCGCGATGTCCGCGGTTGTCCGCGAGCGCCCGCAGCGCCCACCTCCTGCGAGCGCCTGAGCCGGAACGGGCATCCGGTGGCCGAGGCGGCCGATTCTCTCGTTCCGCTCACAGCGGAGACCCCTATCGCTTTCAGGTATCGCTATATATCGTTGAGTATCGTTCGTCGTGAGACTCAGGAGGTCATCATGGGTGGTTCATTTCCCGCAGGCGGGTTCGGCATGGGCACGCACACCGACGGTGTATGGCAGGCGATGGAGCAGTTGCGCTCCACGTTCGAGAAGCGTGTCGGCACGCGCGTCGGCCGCGGCGAGGTGCGCGCGGCAGTGCTCGCCCTGCTCGCCGAGCAGCCGATGCACGGCTACCAGATCATCCACGAGATCGAGGAGCGCAGTGGTGGCAGCTGGAAGCCCAGCGCCGGCTCGGTCTACCCCACCCTGCAGCTGCTGGCCGACGAAGGCCTGATCAGCGCCGAAGAAGCGAACGGGCGCAAGATCTACGCGCTTACCGAGGCCGGCCGCGAAGAGGTCGCCGGCAGCGAGACATCGTCGCCCTTCGAATCGTCTGGCTCGAATGACAACGCGCGGTTCACCGCTCTGCCGAAGGCCGGCGTCGAGCTGGCCCAGGCGGCCGCGCAGGTGGGCCGCTCGGGTTCAGCCGAGCAGGTGCAGCAGGCCGTGACCGTGCTCGACGAGGCACGTCGGCGGCTCTACTCGATTCTCGCCCAGGACTGACGGGGGTGCCGTCAGCGCGCCGCGACGTCAGTGGTACGACGCCGGTAGCGGGCGACACCCGCGCCCGCTACCGACGCATCCTTCGTTTCGCCGGGTGGAACCTCGCGGTCACGTGGTGGTTCGAGCTGTTCCTGCCGCGCATCGGGCTCACGAAGATCGCCGAGCGCACCCGGTCGAGACGCATGCGCCGTTTCGCCCAGCGCTTCCACGTGCTCGCGGTCGACCTCGGTGGGCTGATGATCAAGGTCGGGCAGTTCATGTCGTCGCGGCTCGACGTACTGCCGCCCGAGATCACCACTGAACTCGAGGGCCTGCAAGACGAGGTGCCACCGGTGCCGTTCGGCGCCATCCGTGCCCTCGCCGAGGCAGAACTCGGTGTGCCACTGGGGCGCGCCTTCACCCGGGTCGACGAGACGCCGGTGGCGGCGGCATCCCTCGGCCAGGCCCACCGGGCCCGCCTGGCGCCGCTCGACGCAGCCGACACCGGTCTCGACGGCGTGGTGCTGAAGGTGCAGCGCCCGGGCATCGACGACATCATCGACGTCGACCTCGCCGCGCTGCGACGGGTGGGTGGGTGGCTCAGCCATGTGCGGCTGGTCTCCGACCGGGTCGACATGCCGGCGCTCGTCGAGGAGTTCGCGCTGACAAGCCTCGAAGAGATCGACTACCTGCACGAGGCCCAGAGTTCGGTGCGGTTCGCCGACGACTTCGAAGGCGACGACCGCGTCAGCGTGCCCGCCGTGGTGTGGGAGCGCACCACCCGCCGCGTGCTCACGCTCGAAGACGTGACGGCCATCAAGATCACCGACACCGACGCCCTCGTCGCCGCGGGCATCGACCCGGTCGAGGTCGCTCCGGTCTTCGCTGCGGTCATGTTCGACCAGCTCTTCACCAACGGGTTCTTCCACGCCGACCCGCACCCGGGTAACATCTTCGTGACGCCGGTGGCGGCCGCGCCCGGCGAGCGGTCGTGGAAGCTGACGTTCATCGACTTCGGCATGATGGGCGAGGTGCCTGCCAACACCCGCAGCGGCCTGCGCAAGCTGCTGATCGCGGCCGCCTCCCGCGACGGCAAGGGGCTGGTGGATGCCATCCGTGACGTCGGCGTGCTGCTGCCGTCAGCCGAGACGAGCGAGCTCGAACGCGCGATGACGCAGCTCTTCGCCCGATTCGGCGGCATGGGGTTCGCTGAGCTGCGCGAGGTGGATCCGCGTGAGTTCCGCGAGTTCGGCCAGCAGTTCAGCGACGTGGTCAGGTCGTTGCCGTTCCAGTTGCCCGAGAACTTTCTGCTGATCATCCGGGCCATGTCGCTCACCTCGGGCGTGTGCAGCGCCCTCGACCCGGCCTTCAACCTGTGGGATTCGGTAGAGCCCTACGCGCAGCAGCTCATTCGCGATGAGCGCGGAAACGTGGTGCAAGACGTCGCGCGCCAGGCGCTCGAGACCGCCGGCATCGCCGTTCGGCTGCCGAAGCGCCTCGACACGCTCGTCACCCGCCTCGAAGACGGGCAGCTGGCCGTGTCGAGCCCTGCGCTCGAGCGGCGGGTCGCCCGCCTGGAGCGCTTGGCGCGACGCATCGTCTCGGCGCTGCTGTTCGGGGCACTGCTCATCGCGGGAGCTGTGCTGCACGCGAGCGATGCCGTGTTCGGCACCGTGCTCATGATCGCCTCGGTGCTGCCGCTGCTGCACGCGCTGTTCGCGGGGCGCCGGGGGCGCTGACCGCCCGTCTCAGACGGTGGGGTGGGGCGCCCGAAAGTAGGCGTTCGAGTTCGGCACGAACATCAGGATGATCGCCACGATCGCGATCACCGAGTGGGCGATGGCGGTTCCCGGGTTCGCATTGAACTCGGTCAGCACGCCGAAGATGCCGAGCACCCCGAGCACGGTGAGGGTGTTTCTGGCCCACGACCGGCCGCGCAGAACGTACACCGCGGCGATCAGGCTGAACACACCGACGAGCATGATCAGCACGCCGATGACGATGAGCGCCGCGACGGCTCCGGCGGCTTCGCTGTTCTCGACGCCCACGATGAGCGGAATCGACGCGCTCACCAGCACCACGAAGAATCCCCCGATGATCGTCAGGATTCCGGATGCCAGGCTCAGGCCGAACGACACCTTGATCTCGAGCGGCGCCGCCACCAGCGCCGGTTCGTTCGTGAACTCCGCGCCAGAGAAATCTGTCTCGGCCATGGTGCTGCTCCCCCGTTGTTCGTGCTGTAGCTCACCCTAGCGCGACGGCCGGCGCCGACAGGCGTCGTCGCCGGAGTTTCGCTCATCGTTCACTGCGGCGATCCGGGGCGTCGTGCGTCGCTCAGCGCGCGTCGCTCAGCGCGACCATCCGGAGTGTGGCGGCTGCTGCGTCATCGTTCGTCATGCGGTCGACGGTGGCACCCCCGTACCGCCCGTACTTCGTGGTGTAGGCGGCATCGATGCCCGCGCGCATCCGTTCGTCGCCGACGCCCACGTCGTCGACCCTGACCTCACGTTCGAGGCCGGGCACCCGGATGCGCGCACGCTGCGACGAGACAGCGCGCCCGAACCAGCCGGTGTCGCGGCGGTGCCAGGTGCGCAGGTAGACGTCGCCGTCGACGCGCACCACCCAGATCGGCACCCACATTCGCCTGCCGTCGGGTCGTTGCGGGGCGATCTCGAGCTCGTCGGCGCGGTCGATGAGCTCGAGCTCGCCGGGGCTCCAGGCGTCAGGCATGGTCGGCCTCCGCCGCGCCGCTCCTCCGCCTGCTGCCAGCAGCACCGACGCCGGCAACGACAGGCTACCTATGCATGGCGCAGCGCCACACCGCGGTCGAGCGCCCCCGGCGGAGTGCTGACCTCTGACCACACCAAGTCGAGCGAGAGCCCCAGAACCCCGGCCACTGCGGCGATCGTCGAGAAAGCCGGCGTCGCCACCCGACCCGTCTCGATCTTGCGCAGGGTCTCGGGCGAGAGCCCCGCGGCGAGTGCGGTGTCGATCAGCGGCCGGTCGCCCCTGGCGCGGCGAAGCAGTGTGCCGAGTCGCCTGCCGCGCTCGATGTCGGCGGGCGTGAGCGGCAGTCTGACCATGCCGTCAATAGTAGTGCCGGGATAGTCTGACCGGTATAGATTGACCGGTATAGTTATCGGTCATGACCGGAGCACGCGAATGATCGAGATTCTGACCACCGCCGAACTGGGCCGTGCCCGAACGACGGGCGCGCTCGTCGGCGGCATCCTGCAGACCCTCCGCGAACGCGTCACCGTCGGAACGAACCTGCTCGACATCGACCGCTGGGCCAGCGAGCTCATCATCGAGGCCGGAGCGACTTCGTGCTACGTCGACTACGCTCCGTCGTTCGGCCGGGGTGCGTTCGGCCACTACATCTGCACATCGGTCAACGACGCCGTTCTGCACGGCCTCCCCCACGACTACGTGCTCGCCGACGGCGACCTGCTCACCCTCGACCTGGCCGTCTCGCTCGGGGGAATCGCCGCCGACTCGGCCATCAGCTTCGTCGTCGGAACCTCGGCCCAGCCCGAGAGCACGGCCCTGATCGTGGCGACCGAACGAGCGCTGTCTGCCGGAATCGCCGCCGCCCACCCCGGCGCGCGGCTCGGCGACATCTCGTACGCCATCGGCGCCGTGCTCAGCGAAGCCGGCTACCCCATCAACGACGAGTTCGGCGGCCACGGCATCGGCTCGACCATGCACCAAGACCCGCACGTGCCCAACATCGGTCGGCGCGCACGTGGCTACACCCTGCGCTCCGGCCTGCTGCTCGCCCTCGAGCCGTGGGTGATGGCCGACACCGCCACCCTCGTCACCGACGCCGACGGCTGGACCCTCAAGAGCGCCACCGGCGCCCGCACGGCCCACAGCGAGCACACGATCGCGATCACCCCGGCGGGCGCCGAGATACTCACCCTGCCGGCAGCCTGAGCCCGCGAGCACCCGCGCTCAGTGCGCCGGCCGTCACGTGCCGGGCACCTCGTCACGTGAGGCGGTCGGCTCCGGCGGCCCGTCGAGCAGGTGGGCGTCGTCGGGCAGATGGGCGTAGTCGGGCAGCTGGGCGTAGTCGGGCAGGTGGGCGTAGTCGGGCAGGTCGATCTTGTCGGCCGGCGGCGAGAAGAGGCGCCCGCCGAGCCGGCCGATGAGCGGCGTGGATGCGGCTCGCAGCGCCACGTGCAGTGCCGCCAGCCCGGCCCGCGTTCTCGGGTTGGCGATCTGGGGCACGCCCGGCGGCAGCTGCTGGGCCTGCTCGACGAACGGCCGCATGATGCGCTCGTACCCGGCGAAGGCGTCGCGATGGTGCACGTGCGCGGCGAGTTCGCCGGCGAGCACGTAGGCGCCCACGATCGAGAGACTGGTTCCCATGCCGCTCACGGGCGACGCGCACCACGCGGCATCCCCCGTCAGTGCGATGCGGCCCTCTGACCACCGCGTCGCCTTCACCTACCCCAGCGTCTCGAAGTAGAGGTCGTTCGCGCCGTCGAGGGCGTCGAGGATGCGCGGTGCCTGCCACCCCACGTCACGAAACCGGTCGACGAGCCGCGCCTTCAGGTCGTCGGCCGAGGGGCGTTCGCCCCGGGCATCCGTCTGCCGCTTCCGGCCGTAGCTGACCGATGAGAGCACAGCGCGCGTGGTGCCGTGCCGGTCGGGGCGCAGTGTGACGGCGAGCCCGCCGGGTTCGTTGTACCAGTTCCACCAGGGGGTGTCACTCGCGCTACGTGGAACGGTCAGGTACGCCATCTCCATCCCGAGTGGCCGAATGGATGCCTCGTCGCCGAACACGAGGTCACGAGTGGTCGAGCGCATGCCGTCGGCGACGATGACGAGGTCGAACGCGCGGGTGCCGCCGCTCTCGAACGTCACGTCGACGTGGCCCAGGCCGTCGTCGCCCGTGTCATCGAGGCCCTTGATGTGGTCGCCGAAGATGTACTCGGTTTCAGCCCGCCCCGCATCGATGAGGATCTTCGCGAGGTCGCCGCGCAGAATCTCGAGTTCGGCCGTGGCTCCGCCCGTCTCCGATGCCCGCACCGGAAACTCGGCGACGATCGACCCTCCGCGGCCCAGGAACCGCGCGCCCACCTCGCCCGTGTTGGCCGCCCGCACGGCGTCTTCGAGCCCCGCCCGGCGCAGCACCTCCCGGGCAGCTCCACGAACGTCGATGTTCTGCCCGCCCTCCCTGAAGGCCGGCGCGCGCTCGACGACTGTGCACTCCCACCCATACCGGCCGAGCCAGTACGCCAGGGCGGGCCCGGCGATGCTCGCCCCCGAGATCAGAACGGTCGGTCGGCGGGTCATGGGCACCCTCTCACTCGGCAACAGCATCCCCAGAAGCTTCGCAGACCCGCGCGGCATCTCCCCGGGGTTGCACGATCAGCGCATCGGTGCTGTGCAGCCTCCTCACGCTGTGACGGAGGTCTGACGATCGCATCAGGGCGGGCTGCGTCAGACGCTGCACGGGCAGCGTCACCCCCATCCGCACTGCGTTCGGCCGCTCGGGCGGGCAGTCGGTCAGGGTGGCGAGCGCCGGCCGCGCAGTTCAGGCGAGACGCGGGCGGTAGACGTTGCCGAGCACACCGCCGCTGAAGGCGGTGGAGCTCACCAGCTCGAGGTCGAGCTCGTCGGTGAGCCCACTGAACAGCTGCTCGCCCGAGCCGAGGGCCACCGGAAGCACGACGAGCCGGTACTCGTCGACCAGGCCGGCCTGCACGAGGCTGCGGGCGAAACCGACACCGCCCTGGGCCAGGATGTAGTCGCCCGGCTCCTCCTTCAGACGCCCGACCTCGTCGGCGAGGTCGCCGTTCGCCACCCGCGACTCGCCCCAGCCCGAGCCGTTCGACGTCGGCTCGGCCCCGTCACCCCGAGCACGGCCGTCGCCTGACGCGGCATCCTCGGCCGACGCTGCGCTGTCACCGTCACTGTCACTGTCACTGTCACTGTCACTGTCACCCGCAGCCGCAGCCGGGGTGAACGATGCCTGCCGCGTGAACACCACCTTGGGTATCTCGTTGATCGGCTTCGCCATGGGGCTCGGAGAGGTGGGCCAGAACCCCGCCCACGCCTCGAACAGCCGCCGCCCGATAGCGTGCGTGCCCGCGCCCGAGAGGGTCTCGAGCACCCACGCAGCAGAGTCGGGCGTGCTCGCACGGAGGTTCCAGTCGGAGTCGGCCCGCGGGGCCGCCACGAACCCATCGAGCGACATCGACATCTTCAGCACGAGCTCTCTCATCGCCAACAGCCTCTCTGCCTCTTCACCCGGGCCCTGCGTGGTCACCCGCGCAGCACGTCGCCAAGGCACTGCCAACATGCTAAATGCACCCGATCGCGTTGTGAACCGCGCGCCCCGCGATCTGGCACCATAGGCGCATGGCGACAATGAGCAGAACGCACGTGGCAGTTGTCGCCGCGTTGATCATCGTGGCGATCGCCGTCTCGGCAGGAGTGGCGTACCTGCTCAGCGGCCATCTTCTCAAACCGAACGCGGCCACGGGCCCGTCGTCGAGCTCGCTCGCAGCGCCCGCACCATCCGCCGCAGCCGGCTCGGGCCCGGGCACTGCCACCCCGACCACAGCCGCACTGCCGCCATCCGTCTCGCCGCCCTTGCCCGCAGTCGATGCGGCCGACCCGGGCACATGGATGATCGGATTCGACGGCGTCGGACCAGCGAAGCTCGGGTCGGCCCTCGGCGAGCAACCCGGCGAGCTGCAGGGCATCGAGCAGACGGGCGGCTACGGCGAAGCGTTCCCCTACTTCGGTGCGACCGACGGCAGTGGCGGCTGGATCGTCTTCGGCATCGTCGACGATGAGGTGGATACGATCCAGGTCGCCAACGAGGCGGCACTGCCCATCGAGAACCGCAGCGTGAAGACCCTGCCCGCCGAGCGTTGCCCGGCCTGAGCCGCCGTCGTTTATCCCGTCGCCATGACGACGGCCACGATCACGCCCCGGAAACACATCGGACTTCTTTGCGAACCGTGTCGATTCTGCCTCGCGCCGTTCGACCTTGGGGTGAGAAGGTCGGAAGGCGACCTTCCGACACATCAGAGAGAGCGGAAAGACCATGCCGAAGTACATGCTGATCATGCGAGCGACCGACGAATCGCTCGCAGTGATGATGAACACCGACTTCACCGAGATGCTCGACACGATCGGGCGTTTCAATGACGAGCTGATCAGGGCCGGCGTGCTGCTGGCCGCCGAGGGCCTCGATGACGCCAACCAGGGCGTCGTCGTCGACTTCTCCGGCGAGACGCCCGTCGTCACCGACGGGCCCTACGGCGAGACGAAGGAGCTGTTCAACGGCTTCTACCTGCTCGACGTTGCCTCGATGCAGGAGGCGGTCGAGTGGGCGAAACGCGCCCCGATGATGGCGGGCAGCAAGACCGAGATCCGGCGGGTGCCGACGATCGACGAGTTTCCGCAAGACAACCCGTGGGTGCAGAAGGAGCGCGCCTGGCGTGAGCAGACCGGTCAGCTCTGAGGCCCGAGCCGCGGTCGAGGCGGTGTGGCGCATGGAGTCCGCCCGCATCGTCGGAGCTCTGGCGCGCTACACCGGCGATGTCGAGCTGGCTGAAGACGTGGCGCAGGAGGCGGTCGCCGAGGCGCTCGTCTCCTGGGCGATCGACGGGGTACCGGCCGAGCCCACCGGGTGGCTGCTCACGACCGGGCGGAGGCGCGCCATCGACGCGTTCCGCCGGCGAGGGGCGCGGGATGACCGGTATGCCCTGCTCGCGCGCGACCTCGATGACGCCGCGCCCGGCCCCGACGCCCTCTTCGACCCCGACGCGATCGACGACGACGTTCTGGCCCTGATGTTCGTCTCGTGTCATCCGTTGCTCGCCCGCGAAGCGCAGATCGCCCTCACGCTGCGGCTGGTCGGCGGCCTCACCACCGACGAGATCGCTAGGGCGTTCCTCGTACCCGTGCCGACCATCCAGGCCCGCATCACGCGCGCGAAGAAGACGCTGTCGGCCGCCCGCGTTCCGTTCGCCGTACCCGAGCCCGCCGAACGCGCGGCGCGACTGGGTTCGGTGCTGCACGTGGTCTACGTCATCTTCACCGAGGGGTCGTCGGCGTCAGCCGGTGACGAATGGATGCGCGCCGACCTGGCCGCCGAGGCCCGCCGGCTCGCTCGGGGGCTGGTCGCCCTGGCCCCCGAGCCCGAGGTCTTCGGCCTGCTCGCCCTGCTCGAACTCACCGCAGCGCGGTTTCCGGCGCGCATCGACGGCGACGGACGCGCCATTCTGCTCGAAGACCAAGACCGCCGACTCTGGGATCAGGCCGCCATCCGCCGCGGCCACGCCGCCCTGGGCCACGCCGTCGCTGCTGGGCGCGGCCTCGGTTCGTACGGCCTGCAGGCGTCGATCGCCGAGTGTCACGCGACGGCAGCGTCGGTCGGCGAGACCGACTGGGCGCGTATCGTCGTGCTCTACGAAGCCCTCGGCCGGTTGTCGCCCTCCCCCATCGTCGAACTGAACCGGGCCGTCGCGGTCGCCATGGCGACGGGGCCGACGGATGCTCTGGCCCTCGTCGACGCGATGACCGCCCGTGGCGACCTTCGCGGTTCGCATCTGCTGCCGACCGTTCGCGGCGAACTGCTTGCTCGACTCGGCCGCACCACCGAGGCGCGTGCCGAATGGAGACGCGCGCTCGAGCTGTGCGGCAACGCGGTCGAGCGCGCGGTGCTGATCGATAAGCTGGGCGCATTCGGCCGCGAGTAGCCGCTCGGCCGGTGCACACGGGCGCCGGGCATCCGCTCAGACCCCGCATGCCGGCGTCGAGCATCCGCACACCAGCGCCGTAGCCGCTCAAGCCCCGCACACCCGCGCCGGAGCTACCCCCGGCGCCGCGCCGCCGGCGCGAGCTCGGCGGCGGCGTAGCTGTTGTCGTCGGGGTTGATCGTGACGCCGGGCGCGACGAGCTCGTCGATGCGGTCGAGCACGTCGGGCGTCAGAGCGACATCGGCCGCCGACAGCTGCGAGGTGAGCTGCTCCATCGTGCGCGGGCCGATGATCGCGGCTGTCACGGCCGGGTGGTTGATGACGAAGGCGATGGCGAGCTCGATCAGGGTGATGCCCGCTGCGTCTGCGAGCTGCGCGAGTTCTTCGACGACGTCGAGTTTGCGCTGGTTCGCGGGGCTCGTCATGTCGAACCGTGCCGGAGGTCGGGCCTGCGAGGTGGGGCTGGCCGCAGCATCCTTTCGCCACCGGCCCGAGAGCCAGCCGCCGCTGAGCGGGCTGTAAGTCAGGATGCCCATGCCGTGTCGCGCCGCGGTCGGCAGCACGTCTTCTTCGATGCCACGCACGAGGATCGAGTATGGCGGCTGCTCGGTGACGAAGCGCTGCAGATGGCGATCGCGAGCCGTGTACTGCGCCTCGACGATCTGGCTCGCCGAGTACGATGACGACCCGATGTACCGCACCTTGCCCTGGTGCACGAGGTCGCTGAGCGCCCCCAGCGTCTCGTCGACGTCGGTGTCGGGTGAGGGCCGGTGCACCTGGTAGAGGTCGATGTAGTCGGTCTGCAGGCGCTGCAGCGAGTTCTCGACCTCGCGCATGATCCATCTGCGCGAACCTCCCCGCTGGTTGGGGTCGTCGCCCATGGGCATGAAGAACTTGGTGGCGAGTACGACATCGTCGCGGCGCCCCTTCAGGGCCGCGCCCACGATGCGCTCGGACTCGCCGCCCGAGTACACATCGGCCGTGTCGACGAAGTTGATGCCCGCGTCGAGGGCGTGGTGGATGATGCGCACCGAGTCGTGTTCGTCGGCGTTGCCCCACGGGCCGAACATCATCGTGCCGAGGCACAGCGGGCTGACGGAGACGCCGGTGCGTCCGAGTGGGCGGAGGTTCATGGAAGTGCTCATATCGAGCACGCTACGCCCGGCCCGGCGGTCGTGGGAGGCACTGCCGGTACCTCTGACGCGCCGTCGGCGCCGCACGGGCCGCCATGACGCTGCCCGTCACACCTCGTGGCTGAGCTCGTCGGCGCTCTGCCGAGTGGCGGCCCATGACGCCAGAACCTTCAGCGCGTCTGAGGTCGGCGAGCCGGCGGGCGCGGTGTAGACGTTCATCACCAGCCCGGGCTCGCTCGGCAGGTCCATCGACTCGAAGTTCAGCTCGAGGTCGCCGACCACCGGGTGATGGATGCGCTTCACTCCGCTGCGGTGATGCTTGACGTCGCGCGCCGCCCACCGCTGCCGGAACACCTCGCTCTGCGTCGACAGTTCACCGATGAGCCTGATCAGGTCGGGGTCGTGCGGAGTGCGGCCTGCCTCCAGCCGCAGCATCGCCGCGGCGTCGTTCGCTATCTGGTCGTAGTCGCGCCAGAACTGGCGGGCGGCCGGGTTGAGGTAGGTGAACAACGTCGTGTTGGGTGGGTCGCGCGGCTCGTCGAACACCGGTGCGTAGAGCGCCCGGCCCATGCGGTTCGACGCCAGAATGTCGTGCCGGCCGTTGCGAACCCAGGCTGGGGCATCCGACACCGCCTCGAGCACCTGCAGCACTGCGGGCCGCACGGTCGTCGCCGGCCGCGGGCGAGCCCTGCGAGTAGGTGCGGATGCCCGGGCCAGGTCGAACAGGTACTCGCGTTCTGCCTCATCGAGCTTCAGTGTTCGGGCGAGGGCGTCGAGCACGCTCTCTGACGCTCCGGCCAGGTTGCCCCGCTCGAGACGCACGTAGTAGTCGACCGAGACACCGGTGAGCATCGCGACCTCTTCGCGCCGCAGCCCCGCCACACGGCGGTTGCCGCCGTAGACCGGCAACCCGGCCTGCTCGGGCGTGATGCGGGCGCGTCGGGAACTCAAGAACTCGCGAATCTCAGTACGCGTCTCAGCCATGAGCCCACGCTAGGCCACGATGGCCGCGGATGGGAGGCACTGCCGCTACCTGCCAGGCCCCCTCACCAGCCGAGCGTGCCCGGTGCCCCCTTGAACGGGCCGGTGACGCGCGAGGTGATCCAGCCGCCGTAGAAGTCGCCCTCCTGGCTCGTGACCACTTCGCCGTCGACGGTGCACTGCTGCATGGCCGACGGATACACGGCGACGCGCCCGACCAACGCCTCGTAGCCGGGTGACGGATGCGGATAGAACCACGCGGCTCCGGCCGCCGTCTGCGCCCCGCCGTGCACCGAGAGGTACCCGGCGAGACCCTTGAATTCGCAGAACGACTGGCCCCGGGCATCCGTCAGCGACCCGGGCCGGAAGGCTGAGGCCGGCAGGTAGTAGACGGGCGGGTGGCTGGTCTCGAGCACCCGCACCGAGTCGGTCGTGTCGACGATGGTCTCGCCACCGAACACGATCTCGATGCGCTCTGTCGAGGGCTCGGCGCGGGGCGGCCGCGGGTAGTCCCACACCGACTCCTGGCCGTCGCCCGGCTCGTCACGAACGATCTGCGTGCGTCTCATGCAGCGACGCTAGCCGCCCAGCCCGAGTGGCGGCTGTGCCCGCCGCGGCGGACGGGCATTCCAGACCTCCCGCCTCGACGTCGCCTGAAACGGCGCCGCGCCGCACGACGAGTCATTCGCGCGTCCGGCACCACCAGCAGCCGTGCGCAAGCGGGCGCCATCAGCAGCCCGGCGTCCGAACGGCCGCCTTCAGCCGCCGCGCCCGAACCTCAGCCGCGGGTGGCCTTGTCGTGCACCGTCACGAGGTAGCCGTCGAGATCCTGGAAGACGAACGTCGTGCCGAACGGGCCGGCGAACGGCGCCTGAACGACAGCCGCGCCCGCAGCTGCGACCGAATCGTGCAGCGCCACCGCGTCGGGGTCGTGCAGCCAGAGCGCGACCCCCAGGCCCAACGGGCCCGCTTCGAGATCGACGCCCGGGGCGGCGTCGCGAACAGCGAAGGTGGGCTGAGTGTCGAAGACGACTGCATGCGGGGGCGAGAACGGGGCCCGCGTGAGCCCGACGACCTGCTCGTAGAAGGCCGCCGCCTTCTCGAGGTCGCGCACTTGCAGGGCGATGAAGTCGGGGCCGGTCACGCTCATGATGTTCTCCTATGTCAGTTTACTTACAAGCATTGTATGTGAGGATACTGACATGAGCAACGATTCTCCCCCGGTCGGGTATCTGCTGAAGCAGGCGCAGTCGCTGCTGCACGTGCGCATGGAGGAGGCGCTGAAGCCCCTGCAGCTCACCGTGTCGCACTATTCCTGCCTGTACCGCCTGCGCCTCGAACCCGGCATCTCGGCCGCGGTACTGGCCCGGCGCACCTTCGTGACGCGCCAGTCGATGAACGTGATGCTGCAGCAGCTGATCGACCGCGGACTCGTCACCCGCCCGTCGCAGGCCGACAGCGGCCGCGCCCTGCCGACCGTTCTGACGCCGGCGGGCACCGCTGCGCTCGATGCCGCCCAGTTGCTCGTCGAACGAGTGCAGAACCGGATGCTCGGCGGCCTGTCAGCGACCGAGAGCGCCGCGCTGGCGGGCGCCCTCACCGCGTGCGTCACCGCGCTCGGCGACTGACCGCGTCGTCGGCTGGCGGTGACTCGTGAACTCGATCGGGCTGATGGTGCAATACCTGTTGTGAGCACTGACGCCGAGATCATCGAGCGCTCCCTGACCGCGCCCGCCGCCTTCGGGCAGCTGTACGAGCGCCATGCGCGGGCCGTTCACCGGTACGCCTCCCGCAGGGTGGGGCCCGACGCCGCCGACGACGTGATGTCTGAGACCTTCCTGGTCGCCTTCGACCGGCGGCGACGATTCGACCCCGTGTGGGCGGATGCCCGGCCGTGGCTGCTCGGAATCGCGACGAATCTGCTGAAGGCGCATCGACGCGTCGAAGCACGACTGTGGAACGCCACCCTCGCCGAGGCGGCTCGTGACGTGGTCGACGGCGGAGAGCATCCGGTCGGCCGTTCCGATGACCGAATGGATGCCGCACGCGCGGTCGAGGCTCTGGTGCCGGCACTCACCCGGATGCGCGCCGGGGATCGTGACGCACTGTTGCTGCACGCGTGGGGCGACCTCGACTACGCCCAGATCGCGCAGGCCCTGGGGGTTCCGATCGGCACGGTGCGGTCGCGGCTGAACCGCGCGCGCCTACAGCTTCGAACCGCCGCTCCGAGCGACATCAGTACGAAATCAGGTCGTGAACCATGGATGAGTTAGACCCCCTGCGCGCCCTGCGGGGTGACGTTGCCGACGCATCGGCCGCCTCGCTCGAGCGCGGCAGACTCGCGCTCGAGCGACACGTCGCCGCCGCTCCCTCCGCGCCCCGCCGACAGACGAAGCCTGCGGGCCGGCCGCAGTGGCTGAGTTCGCCGTTCGTCGCCCTGGGGGCGGTCGTCGCGACAGCGGCGGTGGCCACGCTCGTCATCGTCGGCACGCTCGGCATCAGCGACCGGCATCCGGATTCGATCGCCGGGCCGCCCCCGTCGATCAGCGCCACCACCGCGACGCCGTTCGAGGTACCCACCGATTGCGCCACGATCGCGGGATCGACGATTCTGACACAGTGGGCGCCGGCCTTCGGTGCGTCGACTCTGCTGTCGCAGAACGACTACGGCCCCTCGAATGGCACCAGCGGCGCGCATGTGTGCGTCTTCGGGTCGAACGACACCCACACCGTGCTCACCATCGTGGTCGGCGCACTCGAGAGTGGCCCTGGCAGTCGGGCCACCGCCGAGGCATCCGCGGCGGCCCAGGGGTACACGCGGCTGAGCGACGACAGCACCGGCTCGCTCTACATCGAACCGGTCGGAACCGACCCCAACAGCGCGGGCGTGAATCTCATCACGAACACCGCATGGATCACCGTCGGCAGCCAGGGCACCGCCCAGGCGGGCGACGACCTGCTGCCGCTGCTGCAGTCGTGGGCCGAAGACGTGGCGCAGCGGTTGCACGCCTACTGAGGGTCACCCGCACCAGCCCGGCCGCACAGGGCTACGCGCTCACGCTGTGACCGATCAGGTGTTCGAGGCGAGCGTAGCTCGTCTCCATGCCGTCGGCCATGCCCGTCGCGAGAACGGCGTCGCGCTGGTCGGCATCGGCGTAGGTGATCACCAGCGTCAGGAGCGTGCCACGCTCGACGGGGGTCAGCGTCAGCTCGTTCAGCGTCGCGGGAAAGTCGGTGCCGATCATGGCCTCGGTCGTGACTGCGCGATGGGGCGGCTCAGATTCGAGCAGCTCGCCGGTGAAGCCGAAGCCCTCGCCGCCGTCGTGCGGCTGCCAGACGTAGCGGTAGCTGTCGCCCACGGTCGTCGCCACCTCGCACACCGGCATTGTCCAGCCGTCGGGCCCGAGCAGCCATTGCTTCATCAGGTCGGCATCGTTGTGAGCACGCCACACGTCGTCGACCGAGCCTCGGATGGTGCGCGAAACCCGCACCTGGGTGTCGCTCAGCAGTTGCGCGTCGGCGGCCCGGTCGGCGGCGAACGCCGCGAGGTCGGCCAGCACGGTGTCGATCTGCGTCATGGCCTCCCTCGTACCCTCGAGCATCCCCATCTCGACGAGCTGTTCGAGCTGCTCGAGAGTCGCGAAGCGCGAGACGGCGGTGAGGCGGGAGCCCGCATCCGTCGCCTCGAAGAGGAAGCTCATTCGTGTGGCGGGCAGGTCGGTGTTCGGCACACCCGACTCGTCGGCGAACCAGTCGACCACGTCGAAGGAGCCCGGCGCATCGACCTCGCTCCACTCCCAGCAGCCGTAGTGCTCGTCGCCCGTCGTGCCGGTCATCTTGTAGACGCTGCGGCCGCCCGGCACCACGTCGTGCCGCAAGAACGTCGCCGGGTACGTGGGCGGGCCCCAGAACCGCTCGATCTGGCGCGGGTCGGTGTACGCCTCCCACAGCCGCTGAAGGGGCGCCGCGAAGTCGGCGACGATGGTGATGGTGAGCTTGTCGAGGTCTTTCTCGACACTGGTTACGGGCATGATCAGCCTTTCTGATTCTCGGTGGGTTCTTCGAGCAGCGCGTCGAGGCGATCGATTCTCGAACGCCAGAGCTGCTCGAACTGGTCGAGCAGGCGCTGTGCCTGGCGGATGCGGTCGGGCTCGCCCCGAATCATGCGCTCTCGGCCACGCGGTTCTTTGGTCACGAGCCTCGCCTCCTCGAGCACAGCGACGTGTTTCTGCACGGCCGCGAATGACATGTCGTACGACTCGGCGAGCTGCGAGACCGAGACGTCGGCGACGAGGGTACGGCGCACGATGTCGCGCCGGGTCGCGTCGGCGAGTGCTCGGAACATGCGGTTCACGTCATTGTCAGTGAGTTCTTGTACAACCATTTGGTTGTACGTTAGCGCAGATCACGACCTCACACAAGAGGTGTGACGAGTTCTCAGTCGTCGAGCGGCGTCTGGCCCTCGGCCAGGTTGTCGAGCATGAGCCCCAGAGCGAAATCGAACCGCTGATGCCCGGTGCCCGAGGTGAGCTCGGCGGCGTACCGCCTGATCTGGGGAAACGACTCGGCCGGCAGGGCAGAGAACCGGCGCTTGACCTCGTCGCGCTGCTCACGACTGACCATCCAGTCGTCGCCGTGCTGGTTCTGGCGCTTGGCATCGAGCGAGATCTCGAGCGTGTACGCGCTGACATAGAGAAACAGTGCGTCGATCGCCCACGCGGCCGTCTGCGGGTCGATCCCGGCCGTGATCAGGATGGCCAGCAGCCCCTCGTTGATGCGCAGCACGTCGAGGTTGGTGACCACCACCATCGACAGCGCCGCGCTGGAGATGCCCGGATGCGCCAGGTACTGGTCGCGCAGCTGCGCGCAGACGTCGGCGATCTGCTCCCGCCAGGCGGAGGCGTCGGGCGGCGGCAGCACCAGTTCGTTGCACAGCCGGCCGATGATGAGCTCGTCGATGTCGGCCTTGTTCACCACGTGCGCGTACAACGATGCCGGGCCCGTGTCGAGCAACGCGGCCACGCTGCGCATGGTCAGAGCCTCATAGCCCTGGGTCGCCACCACCTCGAGTGCGGCATCCGTGATTCTGTCGACGGTGATGGGCTGCTTGCGCGGCACAGCGGCAGAGGTCGGCGCTGGTTGGGCGTGGCGTTCGGCACGCCGTTGTCTCGGATTCGCTGGCATGGGCCCACGCTACCTTGACACGAACAGCATTCCAAGCGTATAACTGTGTTCGTTGTAACGAACGCTGTTCGTTAACATCAAGATCTCGATCGCCAGATCAGCCATCGCCGCCCCACACCCTCCCCCGAAAGGTCGCCCCATGAGCGCCGCACCCCACGACGAACACACACTGGTGTCGAGCGCTCCGAGTGCCGCGCCGCAGTCATTGCGCGCGGCGTGGGTCGCGCTCGCCGGCCTCTCGGCGATCTTTCTCTTCGAGATGCTCGACAACTCGATACTGAACGTCGCGTTGCCGACCATCGGCCGCGAGCTGCACGCTTCGACGACCGGGCTGCAGTGGGTGACCGGCTCGTACGCCGTCGTCTTCGGCGGGCTCATGCTCGCCTTCGGCGCCATCGCCGACCGGTTCGGCCGGCGGCGGCTCATGCTCATCGGGCTGGCACTGCTCGCCGTCGCCAGCCTCGGCACGGCGTTCGTCACGACCGACGAGCAGCTGATCGCGGTGCGCGCGGTCATGGGCATCGCCGCCGCTATGACGACTCCCCTGTCGATGGCGCTCGCGTTCCGCCTGTTCGACACAGAGAGTCTGCGTGTGCGTGCCATCACCCTGATCTCGACCGTCGGTCTCGTCGGGCTGGCCATCGGTCCCACCGTCGGCGGTCTCGTGCTCGCGGTCGCGCCCTGGCAGGTGCTGCTGCTGGTGAACGTGCCCATCGCGGTGCTCGCTCTGGTGGGCATCCGGTTCGGCATCGCGAAGGATGCCCCCGCCGATCTGCATCGCGACCCGATCGACATCGGCGGCGCGGCGCTCGGCACCGCGACCATCGTGCTCGCGCTGGTCGCCCCGACCCTGTTCGTGAACCAGGGAACCGGCTCGTGGGCGCCCTGGGCCGCGGCGGCAGCCGCCATCGCCGGCGCGATCGCCTTCATCGTGCGGGAACGCTCTGCTCGCTTTCCGCTGGTCGATCTCGGGCTTCTCGCCCGGCCCCTCGTCTCTGCGGGCCTTGCGTTCAAAGCCGCGGCGGGGCTTGCGACCGCCGGTCTCAGCTATATGGTCACCCTTCAGCTGCAACTCGACTGGGGCTGGCCGCCCGCCCTCGCCGCCCTCGGCATGCTGCCCCAGGTCGTTGTGCTGCTCGGCGCGGGCCCGTTCGTGAACCCGTTCGTCGAGCGCGTCGGACTCGGTAGAGCCGCGTGGCTCAGCGCGTCGGCCGTTGTCGTCGGCCTCGCCGTCTACGCCGTGCTCGGCAGCTTCGGCTACGTCTGGGTCGCCGTGTCGCTCGCCCTCGTCGCCGCCGGCCTGCGCGTGGTGGGGGTGGTCGCGGCCGTCAACGTTCTCAACGGCCTGCCGAAGAGTCGCACGTCGATCGGTGCGGCGCTCAGCGACTCGGTCACCGAGATCGCCTCGGCCATCGGCATCGCCGTCGTGGGCACCATCCTGGCGGCGACGTTCGCGGGCACGGTCTCGGCCACCGCCTGGACGGCCGCACAGACGGCCCAGTTCCAGCAGGCCATCACGATCTCGGCACTCACGCTGACCGTCGTCGCCGCTGCCCTCGTCGGCTGGGGGATCGTGCGCACGCGCCGCTCGGCCGACGCCCTCCCGGCCGCCGGGCAGCTCAGGGCCGAGTGAGCACGTCGGTGACGGTGGCGGTGGCCGAGTCCCAGCGGCGCAGGGTCACAGCGTGTGCCGTACGGATGCCCGGGGCGGCGGGCGGCTCGGGTGTGGTGGTCGCCGCGGGGGCGCCGGATGCGCCGGGCGCGGCGCTCACCGTGGGCGTGGCGGGCGCGGCGGACTGGTCGGATGCGCCGGGCGTGGTGGTCGCCGCGGGCCTGTCGGGCGGCACCAGGGCGTCGAGAGCGCGGAGGGCCTGAGGCAGGGCGTCGAGACGGATGCGGCGCGCGAGCGTGACGTGCGGCATCCATTCGCCGGGTCGGGTGTGCGCCGCGTCGTCTCCCGGCCCGACGATGTCGTGCAGTGCCCGGTGCAGCTCGAGCAGCTCGGCGGTCGCCACCACCGAGCGGGCGAGAACGCGTCGTTCGCCGCAGCCGAACAGCAGCGGGGCCCCGAGCGCGACGTCCATCGGCAGAGCGACGGCCCGCGCCACCACGGCGACCGCGAGCGGCGGCAGGCTCGGCCGCACCAGCAGGGTGATGTGCGGCCGGTTGCTGGGCGACGGATGCGCCGCCATGCTCGACAGCCCGGCTTCGGCGAGCGCGCGCCACTCCGCCCGCACACGCTCCTCCGTCTGCTCGTCGAGCAGCAGCTCGAGGCTCACAACATCGCTCATGACTCCAGTCTGCTGTGCTTCTGGTCGGTGCGGGCGCAGGCCAGGCGCGTCGCGCGGGTGGCATCCCCGAGCGCAGGCCAGCCTCGCCGCAGACGGCGCCGCAGCCGGATGACCGCGGCGCTGCCGAGGGGAAGACTGGAGCCATGGACACCCCCGCTGTCGTCGTGATTCCCGACCCGCCTCCCGCCGCCATGAGCGTGGTGGCGGCCACCCGAGACGGCGCACCAGATCACTCGGTTCGCATCGACGGGCCACCCCGCTACACGATTCGCACCATCGAACGGGTGGGCCAGCGCATCGACGACCGCGGCGGCGTTCACGGCGTGCCCGACGACCTGAAGTCGACAGCCGCCCTGGCCGTGAAAGAACTGCTGCTCAGCGCGACCGCACCCGCACCCGCACCCGCCAACGAGCTGGTGCGGGTGCAAGCAATGGATGCCGAAGCGAAGCAGCTCGGCGGCAGGGTCTTCGACGCCGCCGTCTGGCCGGTGACACCGATCGAGGTCGACGGCACGAGGTTCGCGCTGTGGGTCACAACCCTGCCCGAGGGTTTCGCCGCGGTCGCCGACCTCGGCCCGCGGCTGCTGACGATGCACGGCCCGCTTGTGCCCGACGCGCTCACCTTCACCGTGCGCCCGCTCGCCGAGACTCCCCTGCCGGCCGACTGACCGATGACGAAGAACAATCGTTCGGCACTCGTTCAGGCGGGCAGCACGATGACCTTGCCGGTGACCCGCCCAGCCGCGGCCTCGGCGTGCAGGGCCTGCAGCTCGGTGAGCGGGATGCGCCGCGAAACCTCCACGGTGAGCTCACCACTGTCGACGAGCGACACCAGCTCAGCAAGACGTTCGCGGTTCGGCAGCACGAACACGGTGGCCGCACGCACCCCGCGGGAGTCGTCATCCGGAGTCGCCATGAACGCAGTCGTACTGACCACCGCCCCGCCGTCACGCACGAGCGCCACCAGCGCGGCGAACTGCCCGGGTTCGATCGGAGCCAGGTTGAGCAGCACGTCCACCTGACCGTCGACGGCGCTGAGCAGGTCGGCCGCGGTGTGGTCGATGATCTCGTCTGCACCCGCCGCGCGCACCGCGTCGATGCTGCGCGGGCTCGCCGTCGCCACGACACGCACTCCCGCACGCTTGGCGAGAGCGATGGCGTACTTGCCGACGACTCCCCCTGCACCGACGATGAGCACGCGCTGCCCCGCCTCCAGCCTGCCCTCGTCGAACAGCGCCTGCCAGGCGGTCAGCGCCACCGAGGGCAGCGCGGCGGCGTCGGGCAACGGGATGCTCGCCGGGGCCGCCACGACCGAATCGGCCGGGGCGATCACGTACTCTGCCGCACCGCCGTCGCGCTCCATGGGCAGGAACCCGATCACCGCATCGCCGACCGCGAGGCCGTCGACACCCTCGCCCACCGCGTCGACCGTGCCCGACACGTCGTAGCCGGGCACATGCGGCAGTGCCACGGGGATGGGCAGGAAGCCTGCGCGCATGCCGTTGTCGGCCGCATTGAAAGCCGAGGCCGCCACCCGCAGCCGAACCTGCCCTGCCGCAGGAGACGGCTGCTCGACGTCTTCGTACACCAGCACGTCGGGCCCGCCGACTTCGTAGAACCGTACTGCCTTCATGGTCATATCCTCTCATCAATGTGCTTCGAGTTCGAAGCACTTCCAGAAAGATAGCACTGCTTCGAAGTCGAAGCAACACCTATGATGAAGAGTATGGATGACCTGCCCCTGTCTCTCACGCCGACTCAGCTCAGGGCGTATTTCGCCTTCACCGAGGTGAGCAGCCTGCTGCGCCACGCCGTCGAACAGCAGCTCCGCGACGTCGGCGGCCTCAGCTACGTGCAGTTCCAGCTCCTCGCCCGCCTGGGCGACGCTCCCGACGGGCAGGTGCGCATGACCGACCTCGCCGACGGGGTGGTCTACAGCCGCAGCGGCCTCACCTACCAGGCGCAGCTCCTCGAACAACGGGGCCTCGTCACCCGCTCGCCCTCACCCGACGACGAACGCAGCATCGTCGTCACGCTCACTGATGAGGGCATATCTGTGCTGGCGGCCGTGTTTCCGGGCCACATCGAGGCCCTGCACCGCCTGCTGTTCGCCGCACTCTCAGACACCGATGTCAACGACCTCGCGCGCATCCTTGGGCACGCGGCCGATCAGCTCCGGGCGACTCCCCCACGCTCTGCGTCCCCCCGCCGGCGCAAGACCTCCTGACGGCGCGACAACGCCGAACGGCGCAACGCCTCGACGGCGGAAGAACGCCTACCGGGCGAGGTGAACGTAGAGGTCTCGCAACAACGCGATCTCGGCGCCGTGATGCAGGATCTCCTGGTTCTCCCACCACACGATCGTCGGAAAGGTCTCCTCTGCGTCGCTGCCGTACGGGTAGCTGCTCAGCCCGGTGCGGTCGTAGTCGGCCTCGTCGACACTCAGCAGCACACGGCGCCACCCGGCTACGGCTGCGCGGAACCTGTCGACGGCACCGGCCGCCTCCGGTTCAGCTTCGTAGGCCGTGCGGTCGAACATCCGGTCGCCCCCGAGGTGGCTCGCCCGGCCCAGCAGCGACTCGGTGAGGTGATCGAGCCGCCAGGCGATCGTCGTGACGGGCGGCGGCCAAGGGGTCTCAGGGGCACCGTCGCGCCCCCACTCGCCTGCGCCGATGAGCTTCGTCGCGCCCTGCCCGGGGCCGGCGTCGCGCCTCCGCACCGACCAGCACCCGGCCACCGGCTCCCACAGGTACTCGGCGTCTGTGAGCGCCGGCACCTCGACATCACTGCCGTCGCCCGAGTTGCTGGTCGGCCCGGCGAGGCGGGAGAGCAGCCGCTCGGTCGCCCAGTCGTACTGCTCGAGCAGGGGTTCGAGGCGCTGATCGGTCGTCATGCCCTTGAGCCTAGGCGGCCCGCCGCCAGAATTCGCCGCCTGAATCAGCCGGAAACGAGCGCCGTCACCCTGCCACGCCGCTCGCTGACGAGAAAGACGATGAGCAGCACCACTCCGGTGACGATCACGAGGTAGGTGCTGAGCGAGGGCACGATGCTGAGCGGATTGCCGGTCGACGGATGCGCGCCGAACAGGAACAGGGTGGGGTCTGTCGAGGCGTGCAACAGAATCGGCCAGATCAGGCGGCCGGTCAGCCGCAGGGCGAGGTACATGATGATGCCGAAGAAGAAGGTGTAGACCACCTGGATCGCGGTGGTCGACAGCCCTTGATTGCTCGTGAAGAAGTTGCCGGCGTGCAACGCGGCGAAGATCGCCGACGACACCAACGCCACGGCGATCTCGCTGCGACCGGCCTTACGCATCAGGTTCACCGCAAAACCGCGGGTGAGCAGCTCTTCGGCCATCCCGACGAACAACCCCGTGAGAAGCCAGGAGAAGATCAGCGCGGCTCCGGCCGATTCGACGTCGACCGAGAGCAGCGCCGACACATTGATGACCAGCACCACGACGATGCCGATCCACATCCAGCCGCGGCCGCGTACGGGCTGCGGGCCGAACAGCTCCCTCAGCCAGCCGAGCGACGCCGCGAAGGCGAGCAGCACGATCGCACCGAGCAGAATCGGCAGGCCGGTACCGATGAACACATCCATTGCGCTGTCTTTCGGGCCCCGGATGCCGCCACCCGAGGGGAAGACGGCGGTGATGAGCAGCGACAGCAGTTGATAGACGCCGTAGTACACGGCCGCGAGCAGGATCGCCCGCCACCAGTCGCCGCGCTCCCAGAACCGCCTCCACCACGAGCGCGACGAGTCGGGCATGGCGTTGTTCGTTTCGTTCATGTGCAGACCTTCACCGTCAGAACTGTCGATCACCCCAACGCTAATCGCCCACGAGTCGATCGGACCGGATGCTCGAGGGGGTGGCTTCGATGGGCGTCAGTGGGTTTCTGCCCGCTTCCCTCCATCAGTGCGCTCCTCCCTTCCCCCCGGTTGGGAGGAGCGCACCGACACACCCCTCAGCGTTTTATCAGACCCGTTCGGATCGGGTCTCCGAAGGCAGATCGCCTTCAACCCGAAGGGTTCGCCGACTATTCGAGACCGCACGCAACGGCGGATTGGTTGCCGGCGCGATTCAGTCAGACGCGACACGGCTGATGTCGCCGAGTTTCCAGCTGCGGTCGAAGTAGCTCTCGAGCGGGCCATAGAGACGGAAGTACGAGAACCAGTGCTTGCCGGGGATGGTCTGCACCCAGTTCGACTCGCCCGATGCAGGCGCAGTAGGCCCGAATAAGAGGTCGACCGAGCCGTCGTCGTTCGTGACGAGGTCGGTGTCGCGTGACCCGCGATCGCCGCGCTGCTGGGGGTTGTCGATCAGGCAGCGCGTCGCCGCGTCGTACACGGTCGCCGACCAGAACAGCTTGGCGGGCACGTCGGCGGGTACGTGCAGCGTGTAGTCGGCACCTCCGTCGAGCCACTCGCCCGCCGCGTCGGTATACGAGCCGAGGTACGCCTGGCCGACGCCCGGCGTCTGGCTCTTCATCGCCTCGGAGAAGCTGACGGCTTCGTAGAACCAGGATGCCCGTTCCAGCAGCTCGTCGTACCCGTCGCCGCGCTGCGCCGAGTTGTCGAGCACGATGGCCTGCTCCCAGGCCCGGTCAGGCCAGTACGAGCCCTGCTCGAACCGCTTCGCGAACGTGTTCGCCTGTGCCATGAGCTCGCCGGCCGCGGCACCGCGTTCGAGGATGCCCGTCAGCCGGGCATCCGGAGCGAAAGGCTCGTAGGGGTAGATGCGCACCGCTGCGACAAGCGCCTCGGCCCGCGCGGGATCGGGGTCGAGGGTGCGAAAGCCGAACATGATGTTCACGCCGGTCGACACGAGCGTGCGAAAGTCGTCAGGCAGATCATCCGGAGCATCGACGCCCGGCGCGAGCACCACGTACGTGCCGCCCTGCCCATGGTCGGGCCCCATCTCGCCCATCGCCCCGATCTCCCTCAGCCAGAAGTCAGAGACCCCTGGCACGCGAGCTGGTAGTCGAGCTCGTCGAAGATGACGGGCAGCGACTCCCGCGCGGGCAACTCGCCATCCATTGCCACTGAAGTCAGTCGATCGACCGAACCCGAACCGTCAGACATTGCACACCCTCTCGAAGTCGGTCTAGCAGAGCACTTCGCCATGCCTCTCAAAATATGATGAGACAGTAATCGAAGATAAGGAACACGCCATGCGCGCCATCACTCACTCCCAGTTCGGTGAACCCTCCGATGTGCTCTCGGTCGAAGAAGTGCCGCTTGTCGAACCGGGCGCCGGTGAGGTTCGGGTGCGCACCATTCTGTCGCCGATTCACAATCACGACCTCTGGACGATTCGCGGCACGTACGGCTTCAAGCCCGAGCTGCCTGCCCGCGCCGGCACAGAAGCGCTTGGCGTCGTCGATGCGCTCGGTGAGGGAGTGACGCGCCTGAGCCTCGGGCAGAGGGTCGCATCCGGCTCGACCTTCGGAGTCTGGGCCGAGTACTTCATCGCCAAAGCGGGGGCCCTCATTCCCGTCGACAACAGCATCTCTGACGAGGCGGCGGCTCAACTGGTGGCGATGCCCTTCAGCGCCATCAGCCTGCTCGAGAGCCTCGACCTCGCCGAGGGCGACTGGCTGGTTCAGAATGCCGCGAACGGTGCCGTCGGCAGGCTCGTCGCCCAGCTCGCCGCACCGCGCAAGATCAACGTTCTCGGGCTCGTGCGCCGTGCGGCGGGCGTCGAGGAGCTCGCTGCGCAGGGCATCGGCAACGTGGTGTCGACCGACGCCGAGAACTGGGTCGAGCAGGTGCGCGAGCTGACCGGCGACGCCCCGCTGCGGGTGGGCATCGATTCGGTGGGAGGCGAGGCAAGCGGCGATGTTCTCTCGCTGCTCGCCGAGCAGGGTTCGCTGGTCGTGTTCGGCGCCATGGGCTCGCCGGTCATGCAGATCAGCTCGGGAGACATCATCTTCAAGAACCTCACGGTGAAGGGGTTCTGGGGCAGCACGGTCAGCGCGACGATGCCGAGCGACACGCGTCGAGCGCTGTTCGGCGAACTCATCCGCCGCATCCAAGACGGCGACCTCACCCTGCCCGTCGAAGCGACGTACTCGTTCGAAGAAGCACGTGCGGCGAGCGACGCGAACTTCGTTCCGGGGCGCGACGGCAAGATCATGCTCCGGCCGTAAGGGTCGGAAGGCCGGCTCGAGCCGGCGCTGACGCTCGGGAAGGGCGGGCTCGCGCCGGGATCGGCCGGCTCATTCTCGAGGGCACACCTTCGTGTGCACGTCGGCGCAGGGAAGCATCCCACATGGGGTTCGACCGCGGACCCATTCTTCCGCTCGGGATGAAGCTATTCTGAAACGAGGGACTCACACACCTCGGGAGGGATCCTGGCCGTGGCACTGTTCAACCGCCTGAGGGGAATATCGCAGCCGATAGAGGCAGAGTTCCGTATTGCCGCCTGTTCGGCGAACAGCGGCGGAGCGGTATACGAGAACTGCACCATGGACGGCGTCGTGTTCGGAGCAGGCATCGTTCCGGTCTCGGTTCACCACACTTCGCTGTTACCCCCGACCGCGAAGTGGCCCTACCCCGGAGTCGTGCTACCGGTGACGCTGGATCACGATCATCCCGAGCGTCTCACAATCAATTGGGCGGAAGTGCCAAAATCGCGCGATGTCGCCCGACAATTGGCAGCAGAATCCCCTCAGCGGATGGCGTCGTCCGACGCGGCCGCCGCATCCGCATCCGCATTCGCGAGAGCGAATTCCGTCGAGAGCGAGGTGCTGGCTGCGCCTGGTCGCCCCGCACCGGGAGCTCGCGGAGGCGGACTGACTCCAGCCGAGTCGGCCCAAGCCGCCGCGGGTGGCGCTGGTGCCCTCGGATTGCGATCGACGACGGCGATTGTCTTAGCCGCGCACGAAGTAGCGGTGCCCTCCGACCTCGGCGCAGCGGCGCCCGGTGGGGTGTGGGACGTGACCTTGGACGTCGATGCCGCTCCTGGCTACAGCACTGTGATGCGAATCAGCTTCAGCACTCCCGATAAACGCGCTCGAATCGCGTCGATCGGTCGCCAGCTCCCTGTGCTCGCCGATCCAATTCGCCAAGACCGAATAATGATCGACACATTCCGCCTGTAGTTTCGTTGCGGGTGATCGAAGAAGACGAAGTTCGTTGCGGGTGATCGAAGATGACGACCTCGATGCTGTTGCCGGTGCTCTCGACGACGCACGATCCCGATTGAGGATCGTGCCCGCATCACCCGCCGGCGCGAGACGGCTCTGATTCGGCTAGCCCTGTGAGCTGATGAGCTGCACGGTGACGTCGGTGATGCTACCGGTGAATCGCGCAGGCGATTCGTAGGCATCGGTGACGGGGCCGCCGAGGTCGGCTCCGACGTCGAACGTCTCGGTCGGTGAGAACCGCCCCGGAACGGTGTGCTCGATGCGCCCCTCGGCAACCGTCTGATTGTCGACCGCCAGCCGGAGCACCCCGCCGGTGCCCGGGTGGTTCTCGTGGTCGGCGAGAAACTCGACGCCGAGAGTGTGCTCGCCCGGTTCGAGCGCCCGCAGGGCGGCGATTGTGTAGCGGGCCTTGCCGAAGAAGTTGTAATGGTACGTCGGCACGCCGTCGGCGAGGTACAGGCTGTAGCCGCCTGTTCTGCCGCCCTGCGCCACGACCACGCCGGATGCGCCGCTCCCAGGCACCGTGATGCGGGCCGTGATGCGGTGCGACACGTTCTTCAGCGGCGGCGCGACACCCTCGGGAATACGCGTCGCACCAGCCAGGTATCGAAACTCCCGTCGCCCACGCGTAAGCGACGGCCGCAGCGGGTCGATGGCACGCTCGGCGAACCGGTCGTCGAGCGGGTACACGTTGTTCGCCCAAGCTTCGGTTTCGAAGAGCTTCTGCAGAGTATCCAGTCGCTCGGGATGCTCGGCGGCGAGGTCATGCGCCTGCGAGAAGTCGTTCGTGATGTCGTACAGCTCCCACTGGTCTGCGTCGAAGTCGCCCTTCGTTCCCGACAGCTGCCACGGAACCCCGTGCCGCGCCGCGGCGACCCAGCCGTCGTGGTAGATCGCCCGGTTGCCGCCGTGCTCGAAGTACTGGGTGGTGCGGCGCTCGTCGGCATCGGGTTCGGCGAAAAGGTAGTCGACGCTGACCCCGTCGACGGGCAACTGCTCGATGCCGTCGACCCGTTCGGGCGCGATGATGCCTGACGCCGCGAGCAGCGTCGGCGCGATGTCGATGATGTGGTGGAACTGCGTTCGGACGCCCGGTGCCACGTGCTCGGGCCACGCGATGCTCGCGAAGTTGCGGGTTCCGCCGAAGTGCGAGGCGACCTGCTTCATCCACTGGAACGGTGCCGACCCGGCGTGCGCCCAGCCGATCGGGTAGTGGTTGTCGTGCAGGCGGGAGCCGAGCTCGTCGAGGTGCGGCAGGATGTTCGCGAGCGTGTCGGGCACGCCGTTCATGGCAGCGGTGTCGTTGATCGTGCCCGTCGGGCCGCCCTCGGGGCTCGGTCCGTTGTCGCCCACGATCAGCACGACGAGCGTGTTGTCGCGGATGCCGGTCTCATCGAGAACGCTCAGCAGCTTGCCGACCTGGTCGTCGGTGTGGGCGACGTACGCGGCGAAGATCTCTTGCATCTTCGCGTAGACCGTCTTCTCATCAGCAGACAGCGTCTCCCACGCCGGGATGCCATCGGGTCGCTCGGTGAGGTCGGTATTCTGCGGAACCAGCCCAAGCTGCTTCTGGCGGTCGAGGGTCTCCTGGCGCACCACATCCCACCCGCGTCGAACTGGCCCGCGAATTTTGCCCGGTAGCTTTTCGGAACATGGTGCGGCGCGTGCACCGCGCCGCTGGCGAAGTAGGCGAAGAACGGCTTGTCGGGCGCGACAGACTTCTGCCGGCCGATCCATTCGCGGGCGCGATTCACGAGGTCTTCGGTGAGGTGGTAGTCCGGGTCATCCGGAGCCTCGATGGGCGTGATGTTCTCGTACAGCTGCGGCTCGAACTGGCTCGTCTCTCCCCCGTTGAAACCGTAGAAGTACTCGAATCCCATGCCCGTCGGCCAGCGGTCGAAGGGGCCCGCCGCGCTCGACTCCCAGTCGGGCGTGTTGTGGTTCTTGCCGAACCACGCCGTGTTGTACCCGTTCAGCGTGAGCACCTTCGCGACCGTGGCGGCGGTGTTCGGCAGAGCGCAGTTGTAGCCGGGGAAGCCGGTCGACCCTTCGGCGATCGTTCCGAAGCCGACCCTGTGGTGGTTTCTGCCGGTGAGCAGCGCAGCCCGGGTCGGAGAGCACAGCCACGTCGTGTGAAACTGGGTGAGCTGCGCGCTCCGCTCGGCCAGCTCGGCCATATGCGGCGTCGGCACCGGCCCGCCCGAGACCCCGGCCTGACCGAACCCGATGTCGTCGAGCAGAATCAGCAGGATGTTCGGGGCCCCGGTTGGCGCACCCACACGCTCGGGGTACGCCGGCTCGGACTCGCTGAACGTCTTGCCGATGTGGCCCGCGAACGTCGGTTCGGGATACGGAATCGACCGGGCATCCTGCGACGAGGTGGACTGTTGGGTGAGGGTCATGGCTTCTCCATCCGCATGCGCGGGAGACGCCAGGTTCGGCGACTCCACCACCAAATCTACGGTGAATCAGCCGTCGGATTCGACCCGGAGAATGGGCCCGCCGAGCTGAGTACCCCCAGAGGGACTCGAACTCCAAACCCGGCCTTCTCGGGGAGCCGAATTGAGTCAACTTCCGCGGAATTACGCGGATCTTGGGTCTCGTGATGGAGGCTTAAATCACGCTGTTTTCGATCAAGTGTGTCCAAAATGTGTCCAAAGATGGGAAATTTTGAAGGTACCCCAAACCGGCTGCCGCGCGCGTAGCGCTTGCCATCGAATCCGTTACATGTAACATTGTCGCTATGGCTGTCAGGGATCGAGTTGGAGCGCATCGCGAGCGTATGCGTGAACAAGGCCTTCGACTTGTCCAGGTCTGGGTTCCGGACGTTCGATCCGATGCCTTCGCTGCTGAAGCCCACCGACAGTCGCTTGCCGTCGCTGGCTCTGACCGGGCGACGGACGATCAGGACTACATCGAGGCTGTCTCCGCCCTCTGGGACGATTGAACAGGGGCGACATCTGGCTGGTTGCCGGCGGCGTGTACGCGTCCAAACCAAGACCGGCTTTAACCATCCAGGATGACCGGTTCGACGCTACGAACTCGGTTACGGTCTGCCCATTCACATCGACCGAGGTGGATGCTCCTCTCTTGCGAATTCGAGTCGAGCCGACCGATCTCAACGGCCTCGATTCAACGAGCTGGCTAATGGTAGACAAGCTCACGACCGTGCGGCGTTCAAATGTGAGCGAGCGAATCGGAAGGCTTTCGACAACAAAGCTCGTGGAGCTCGAACGGCTCGTCATGGTCTTCCTTGGCCTTGCAGACTAGGAGAGGAAGGTAGCTATGACTGACGACTCACTCCAGACCTTTCTGGACACCAGCCTCCGAATGGATCTCGTGGCACTGGAGAGTCAACGACAGGCAATCTACTTGCACATCGGTGAATACGTCAGTACATGGGCTCATGCCGATTCAAGCCTCGGTATGGCAGCGGGCGCGTGGGCAAACCCATCTGGGCGAGCTGGCGTGCAAGCATTTTTTCTGGGACAAAACACATCGAAGAAGATAGATGCGCTGAACCCGTTCTTTCCAAAAGAATGGATGGAAGGACAGACGCTAATTCGTCACCTGAGGGAAGCGAATAAGTACCGAAACACCATTGCGCATTGGACTCTTGCCATGAGCGGTTGGGATGGTGAACGAATGCACGGATGGCATTTCTCACAGCTGACCGAGAACAAAGCCTTGGACATCGATGTCAACGCTATGGATGCCCAAACGCTCAAGGTCCGCGCGCTGGGGAACGCGGCACTTCTCACAGTCGGCGAACCATACTTCACCGAGCAGGGCCAGTCCGATTTGCTCACTTTCAATTCAACATCTTTGGCTCGTCAGATTCTCCATAGGGACTGCTGACGGTTTAGTTGACTCCTACCGTGTGAGAATTTTGTTCTCGCTGGAAGGATG